>NZ_JAEKJV010000014.1:0-135520 GCF_017309175.1 Salipiger bermudensis
TGAACAGCGAGCCCGTCACCTGATCTGATCCACGCATCCCACACTCCGTCGCCATCGTAGTGGTTACGGTGAATCATGTTCCACGTCAGGCGTCGAGGCGAGAGTTTTTCAGCAGCCTGTTAGAACGGCAGCGGGGCGTTGTCTTTGACTTCCTTCATGACGAAGAACGTCCGCGTCTGGCGCACGCCGGGCAGCGCGATGAGCTCTTTGCCGTGAAGCTTGTTGAAATCCGACATGTCGCGAACGCGAATCTTCAGCAGGTAGTCGAAATCCCCGGCCACGAGGTTGCAGTCCAGGACCTGCTCCATCCGGATGACCGCCTCCTCGAAAGCCGCGAAGCTCTCCGGTGTTGAGCGGTCGAGCACGACCCCGACCATGACCACCGCTCCGAGGCCAACGGGCTCCGGCGCGACTTGGGCGTGAACGCCGGTGATGTACCCGTCCTCGAACAGTCTCTGGGTGCGGCGGTGGCATGTCGGAGCGCTGACATGCACCCGCGAGGCCAATTCGGCATTGGTGAGCCGCCCCTCCGACTGAAGCGCGCGCAGGATCTTGATGTCGATTCGGTCCAGATCATGCATGAAAGAAACTTTCACATTATTGCGTTAAGTTGATGGGTGAGCCAAACATATCGTCCGTCTGGTGGAAATGGGAAAAGTTAGGCCGTCAACTTTGAAAGCACATTTCCGGCGACTTGCACTAGCGTCAGGGCAGACAGCCACTCAGGAGATGCCCGATGTCCCTTCTCGAACCCTTCGACCGCTACCCGCTCACCTTCGGCAAGACGCCGATCGAACACCTGCCTCGCCTTTCGGAAGAGCTTGGCGGCAAGGTCGAGTTCTATGCCAAGCGCGAGGATTGCAACTCGGGCCTCGCGATGGGCGGCAACAAGCTGCGCAAGCTGGAATATATCGTGCCCGATGCCATCGCGTCGGGGGCCGATACGCTGGTCTCGATCGGCGGGGTGCAATCGAACCACACCCGCATGGTCGCCGCGACGGCCGCCAAGCTCGGCATGAAATGCGTCGTGATCCAGGAAAAGTGGGTGCCGCATTTCGATGCCGTCTATGACCGGGTCGGCAATATCCAGATGACCCGCCTGATGGGCGCCGACAGCCGCCTGGTCGATGACGGCTTCGATATCGGCATTCGCAAGAGCTGGGAGGACGCCATCCAGTCGGTCAAGGATGCCGGTGGCAAGCCCTATCCGATCCCCGCGGGGGCCTCGGTTCACAAGTTCGGAGCGCTTGGCTATGTCGGGTTTGCCGAGGAGGTCGCCGAGCAGGAGGCGGAGCTTGGGTTCACCTTCGACTACATCGTGGTCTGCGTCGTGACCGGCTCGACCCAGGGCGGGATGATCGTGGGCTTTGCCGCCCAGGATCGCGCCGACAGGGTGATCGGGATCGACGCCTCGGGCACGGTCGAGCAGACCCGCGAGCAGGTGCGCGGCATCGTCGACAATACCGCCGAACTGATTGGCCTGGGGCGCGCCGTGCGCGAGGACGAGATCGTCATCAACCCCGATTACGCCTATCCGGCCTATGGCGTGCCGTCTGACGAGACCAACGATGCCATCCGGCTGGCCGCGCGGACCGAGGCGATGATCACCGACCCGGTCTATGAGGGCAAGTCCATGCAAGGCATGATCGACCTGACCCGCAAGGGGTTCTTTCCCGAAGGATCCAAGGTCCTCTACGCGCATCTCGGCGGTGCCCCGGCGCTGAACGGCTATAGTTACCACTACAAGGACGGCTGACGCCCGTCATCTCTCAGCGCATCCGCCCGCTCATGTGCGGGCGGATCTTCTCACCTGATCGAAAGAGCCGCCCATGCCCGCCGACATCTCGCACCTGAAGACCATCGAACAGCGCCTGCTGTGGCTGTCGCACTGGATGATCCACCACGCCAATCACGTGCGACCCAAGGTGGACGGGATCAAGGTGGGCGGACACCAGGCATCGTCGGCTTCCATGGTGTCGATCATGACGGCGCTCTATTTCTCGACGCTGCGTCCCGAGGACCGGGTGGCGGTCAAACCCCATGCCTCTCCGATCTTCCACGCGATGCAATACCTCATGGGCAACCAGACCCGCGAGAAGATGGAGAACTTCCGCGGCTTTGGCGGTGTGCAATCCTATCCCAGCCGAACCAAGGACATCGACGACGTGGATTTCTCCACCGGATCGGTGGGGCTTGGCGTGGCGATCACATCCTTTGCCGCGATCATCCAGGATTACATCAAGGCCAAGAGCTGGGGCCGGGATGCCCCGATGGGCCGCATGGTGGCGCTGGTGGGGGATGCCGAGCTGGACGAGGGCAACATCTACGAGGCGTTGCAGGAGGGGTGGAAGAACGACCTGCGCAACACCTGGTGGGTCATCGATTACAACCGCCAGTCGCTGGACGGGATCGTGCGCGAAGGCCTGTTCCAGCGGATCGAGAAGATCTTCGAGGCTTTCGGATGGGAGGTGGTCCGGGTCAAGCACGGCGTCTTGCAGCGTGCGGCGTTTGACGAGCCGGGCGGCGACAAGCTGCGGGACTGGATCGACGGTTGCCCGAACCAGCAGTACTCGGCGCTGACCTTCATGGGCGGCGCGGTCTGGCGCAAGCGGTTGCTGGACGATCTGGGCGACCAGGGGGACGTGACCGCGCTGATCGAGCGGCGCAGCGACGACGAGCTGGCCGCGCTGATGGAAAACCTCGGCGGCAACTGCGTGCAGACCATGGCAGAGACCTTCGAGGCCATCGACCATGACCGCCCGACCTGTTTCCTGGCCTATACGGTGAAGGGCTGGGGCACGCCCATTGCCGGCCACAAGGACAACCACGGCGGCTTGATGAACACCACCCAGTTCGCGGCGTGGCAGGCGCATATGGGCGTCGCAGAGGGGCAGGAGTGGGAGGCGCTGGCGACGGTCGAGAACCCGGACGCGCTGCAGGATTTCCTGTCACGGGTGCCGTTCTTCGCCAAGGGCACGCGGCGCTATCATGAGGCCAAGCTGGATGTGCCAGCGGTGGCCATCGATACGACGCGCGAGATCTCGACACAGATGGCGTTCGGCAAGATCCTGGATGAGCTTTCCAAGGGCGACAGCAATCTGGCCGAGCGGATCGTGACGACCTCCCCGGATGTCACCGGGACGACGAACCTCGGCCCCTGGGTAAACCGGCGCAAGCTGTTCGCGCGGTCGCCGCAGAGCGATGCCTTCATCGAGCATCGCATCCCGTCGACCGCGAAGTGGGAGTTCACCCCCGAGGGCCAACATATCGAGCTTGGCATCGCCGAGATGAACCTGATGCTGCTGCTGGGGGCGGCGGGGCTTTCGCATTCGCTCTTCGGCAAGCGGCTGATCCCCATCGGCACGGTCTATGACCCCTTCGTCGCCCGTGGCCTCGATGCCCTGAATTATGCCTGCTACCAGGATGCGCGCTTCATTCTCGTGGGCACGCCCTCCGGCGTCACGCTTGCGCCCGAAGGCGGGGCGCACCAGTCGGTCGGGTCTCCTCTGATCGGTATGAGCCAGGACGGGCTCGCGGCGTTCGAGCCGGCCTTTGCAGACGAACTGGCGGTGATCATGGAATGGGCCTTCGACTATGTCCAACGCGATGGAGAGGGCGACCCTTGCGAACGCACCTGGCTGCGCGACGAAACCGGCGGCTCGGTCTACCTGCGGCTGACGACCAACCCGGTAGAGCAGCCCGGCAAGCGGGCGGATGATGCCTTTCGGCAAGGCGCGATCGACGGAGCCTACTGGCTGCGCAAGCCCGGGCCGAATTGCGACGTGGTGATCGCGTACCAGGGCGCCGTTGGCCCCGAGGCGATCAAGGCTGCGGGGATGATCGGGGAACACCGCAGGGATGTCGGCGTTCTGGCCGTGACCTCGGCCGACCGGCTCAACGCAGGCTGGACAGCCGCCCAACGCGTCCGGGCGAACGGCAACACCGAGGCCCGCTCGCATATCGAAACGCTCATGTCCGAGCTGCCGCCACATTGCAGGATCATCACCGTCATCGACGGCCATCCGGCGACGCTGTCCTGGCTCGGCTCTGTTGCAGGCCATACGGCCATCCCGATGGGTGTCGAGCATTTTGGTCAGACAGGCACCATCGGCGACCTTTACCACCATCATGGCATCGACGCCGCGGCCATCTTCAACAGGGTCAGTGGCCTGACACAAGGGCGAGATCTCGGCGGCGACTTCCTGGCCTCGCTGATCTACAACTGAGCACCGCCGCCGGATCCCTCATCCGGACACGAGGCAGCGAAAGGCGGCTTCCCGCACGTTGTGTGGACGAGCTTGGGTGCCGCCGACCGGCTTGGGGGGAATGCCCGCTTGTGCAGGCGCCCAGAGCGGCGACGCGGTCCACTTGTCGGTCATCGCGACCGATGTCGCGTGGGCAAAGAGGCTAGTCTCCCGCCGCATGGCGCATGTCGCGGGGCAGGGGGCGGCGCTGCACCGCTGGGCGCGCGTGCGGCGACAGCCACGAGGCGTCACCAAGGGACTGGCTTGCCCGCCCAGTCGAAGAACTGCCCGGTCTGCTGTGGCTCGAGGCCGTCCAGCACGCCGAGAAGATTGCCGGCGGCCTCCGCCGGAGCGACCTTGCGATGGGCCGGGTAATCGCGGGTGAACTCCGTGGCGACGGTGCCGGGATGAAGGGCGACGACGAGGGCACCCGGATGGGTGCGGGCGATCTCGATCGCGGCGGTGTGGACGATCTGGTTGGCGGCGGCCTTCGAGGCGCGATAGCTGTACCAGCCGCCCAGCCTGTTGTCGCCGATCGAGCCGACCCGGGCGGTCAGGACCCCGACAACCGATCGGCCATTGCGGGGCAGAAGCCGCGGCGCGTGCCTGAGGACGAGTGCTGGTCCGATGGCATTGGCCGTCATGACCTCGGCCATCCGGGAAGCGTCGATTTCGGCCAGGGATTTCTCCGGCCGCGCGCCTTCGGGCGCAAGCACCCCGCTTGCGACGAGGATCATCCCGAACGGGCCGGACAGCGCCTCCAGTCGAGAGGTCACGGAGTCCGGCTCGGCGAAATCGATGCCGTCGGCGGTTCGGGACAGGCCGGTCACATCGTACCCACGTTCGGAAAGCGCCGCGCAAAGTGCGGCCCCGATGCCACCGGATGCGCCGATCACGAGCGCCCGGTTGTGCGAGGTGGTCTCATCGTCCGATCTGTCTGTGGTCAAACCGATCTCCTACCCACGGATTTTCGTACATATCGGACTGACGACTTAGGCCGGAGCCGCAGCCTGCAAAGGGGCCGGCCAACGGACTGGCCGTGACGTGCCCCGCTTCGAGCCTGCGTTCCCTGTGGCGCTCTGTAGAGGCTTCGGCTTTCTACCGACCAGTGGTGATGCTTCCCCTGGGCGCGCCCGTTGAGGCGCGTGGGGGCGGGCGTCATTCGTGGTAGTCGATCTCTCCGTCGCGCGAGAGCAACACGGCAAGCCAGCGCAGGCTCGGCATCTCGGAGGCGATGACCATCACGATGACCGTCAATGGCACCGCGAGAAACGCGCCCAGCCCGCCCCAGAGCAACGACCAGAACACCAGCGACACGGTGATCATGAAGGTACTCATGTTGAGCGATCTGCCCTGCATCATCGGCGTGACCACGTTGCTGATCAGCTGGTCCGCACCGCCATAGATCACGATGACGGCAAGGAGGGGCCACAGGCTGTCGAACTGCGCCAGCGCCACCAGCGCGGGCAGCAGGATACCGATGAAGGCGCCGATATTTGGGATGAAGCCCACGAAGAAGATCAGGATCGCGAGGAAGGCCGCGAAATCAAGGCCGATGGCGCGGAACACCAGGTAGGCCACCGAGCCGCTCATCGCGCTGGTGACCGCGTTGACCCACATGTAGTCCTTGATGCCGCTGGCGGCGCGCCGAACGATAACGGCGAAATCGGGGCCGCGCGGGTTGGGCGAGGAGAGCAGCCTGATCTTCTTCTGCCAGTCCGCGCGCTCGACGATCAGGAACAGGAAATACAGCGTCAGCAGCGAGACCTGCGCCATGCTGCCCACGAGCCCGCCCGCAAGGAACATGATCAGCGATCCCACCTGAAGCTCTTCGATGGCGGTCTGGACCGCTTGCACGGTCCGCGCTCCGATGATGTGTTCGAGCCTCTGGATGATCTCGCCGAGGCGCTCCTGGTATCTTGGAAGCGCGTCGATGATCTCAGTGGCGGCGGCAGAGGAGATCACGGTGAAAAGCCAGATCGTGGTGATGAAGATCACCAGCGCCAGTGCCCGCGCCTGCCAGCCCGGAATGGCCGTGCCCCTGATCGAGATCCGGCCCAGCCTGTCGGTGAAGGCGGTGGCGAGCACGAAGATCAGGAACGCCACCGAGAGCAGCTTGAACAGGTCGCGTCCGAACCACAGCAGCGCGATGATGAAGGGAAGGCCGACGATGATCTTGAACCAGTCGGGTGGGACGACCTGCAGTGATTTCATGTAGCGTTCCCGGATCCTCGCGGTGCCCTCGGGGGCGGTCTCTAAGCCGGAAGGTTAGACGAGCGGGATCGGGCTGGCCAAGCCATTCGACGCGCCGGATGCCGCAGGGCCGGCCTCGCGTGTCCTGAATGGCGCGGTCGTTTGCGGAATGGTGGGGCTACGCGGCAACCGACCGGTCCACTGACCTGTGCTGACCGGAGGAGTGCGCCCGCGGATCGTGCCGCCCAAGGGGGAAGCGCCACTAGGGCGCCGGAGGCAACAGGCCTTCGCTCTGCAACAGGGCCAGCAGTTCGACCACGGTCTCCGGGCCCAGGTCGATCGAGCCCCTCATGGCGATGCCCGCACCACCCTCGCCGATTTCCTGCGGGGCGCCGTAGTCGAAATGCGGCTCAAGGATCGACAGCTCCGGACCCAGCTCGGGGCAGATCGCGGCCTCCTCCAGCACAAGCTCGATCGCCTCGAAGACCAGTGCCCGCGCGGCAGCGAGGCGGCCACTGCCGGTCTGGATCTGGCCCAACGCGCCCGGCGGGTCCCGGTCGAGATCGAGAAGGCGGAAGACCACGCATTGATCGACCAGCTCGGCCGAGAGGTGTGCGCGCACATCGACCTGCTTGGTCTCTTCGAGCGCCCCGCGCTCCCATGTGCCGGGTGCGGACCTGACGCAGTCGTAGCTCTCCATCTCCAGCGAGGCTCTCGCGACGATCGCCGTTCCGTCGGCCTCGGTGTCGAACCCTTCGATCTGGATGCGCCCACCGCAATTGTCGGTCACGACCCGATCCGCAAGCAGGTCGGGAAGCCGTGCCTGGATGTCGCGCAGGTCGAGCAGCGCCTCGATGCCGATCCGCGTTGTCGACACGGGCGAGAGCTGGAGCGCGATCCCGTAGCCGATCTCGGTGTCGCCCACCGCCATGGCATCTTGCAGCGCCAGTCCGACGCGTCCGTCGGTCCGGTCGGTGAACCTGAGCCCGTCGGCGCCGCCCGCGGCCCGCTCACCGGCCCAGGCCAGCGTGTCCACGAGCGTGTCGGCGCTGATGTCGGCGCTACCCTTCAGACCCGCGCCAACGCCGCCGGCGCCGATTTCCTCGATCCCGAGGGCCTCGAAGCGCGGCTGAAAGAACGAGATCGGCGCCGGCGGCTCGGGGCAGATCGGGTACGCGTCGAGCACCACGGCGGCCTCCTCGAGAATGGCGACACGGACCTTCTCGGTCAGGCCGAACAAGCTGGCCAGCCCGCCGAGGATCCCGCGCGGCTTCAGGCTGAGATCGGTGAGGCTGAGCCGGATGCAGTTCCCGTCCAGATCGCCGCGCAGCGTGGCGGCGGCATCAACGGTCTGCGAGATCATCCGCCAGCCGCGCTGCTCGTCGGGGGTTCCCTTTGCCTTGCAGCGATAGAGCGATGCGCGGACCGAGGCGCCGGCCCTGAGCGTGTCACCGTCCGCCTCGCTGCCGCTGAAGTCGACCGTCAGGCCGAGGTTGCAGGACGGGTCGATCGGCCCGGAGAGCCGCTCGGGCAAGGCGTCCTGTATTCCGCGCAGATCGGCCAGCGCGTTCAGTCCGAGCCGGGTTTCCCCCGCCGGGCTTAGCCCGAGGTAGAGGGCGAAGGGCACCTCTCCGGCGCGGCTATCGAGGCTCTGGGCGATCCGAAAGCGGACGTCGCCGGCATAGGTCTCCGGGGCGACCGGGGACCCGAGATCGACGGCGTCGAACTCGAAGACGCCTTCGGGGGTGCTGTTGCAGGCCGCGAGCGCCAGAACGCTCAGCGCAACGAGGACATAGCTTCTTGCTGCCTTCAGACGTCGCATGACCACTCCCTCCGTGCCGGATGCCCGTTCTGGACCGGGGACAACTCTGACATGTGCCTGACAGTTTGCAAGTCCGGCGGGACGGATCGCCCCGCATTCGTCGCAGAAGGCGCCCCGGTCGCGCTGCCAACCGTCATGTCCGAGCAACAGTGCCTGCCGAGACACGCCGACGTCTGATCGCGCGTGGGCACAAATCTCGGGCTGAAGGCGGCGAGATCGAGACGGCGCCGGTCCGGATCTCCTAGCCGAGACCGGAGGCGCGGGCGTCCTCGACGGCGAAGTCGATGAGCGACCGGACTTTGCGCGGGAGGGTGCGGCCTTCGAGCCAGACCGCGCTGATGGCGCGACGCGGGCTGTCATAGTCGGGCAGCAGGGACTCCAGCCGTCCGGTCTCGAGATCGTCGCCCAGCACGAAGACCGGGCAGAAGGCAATGCCGTGGCCGGCCACCGCCAGATCGCGGGCCACCTGGGCACTGTTGACCCGGAACCGCGAGGGCACCTGCACGGCGGTCTCCACGCCGTCGCAGGTAAAGGCCCAATGCGCCGGCTCGCTGCGGTTGGTGTCGACGATGCAGGCATGCGCGACAAGATCGTCGGGGCGCTCGGGCCGGCCATGGCGCGACAGGTAGTCGGGGCTGGCGACCACGCAGCTGCGCAGCGCGCCGAGCCGGCGCCGCTTCAGCGAGGTGACCGCGCCTTCTCCGACCCGGAAGGCGAGGTCGATGCCCTCGCTGGCGAGATCGACATAGGCGTCGGTCAGGCGCAGATCGACGACCAGATCCGCATGCGGCGCCGCGAAGCGCGCCAGCATCCCTTGCACGTATTTCTCGCCAAAGGTCACCGGGGCCGAGATCCTGAGCGTGCCGGTGAAACCGCGCCCGTCCTCGGTGACCTCGGCCAGCATCTCGTCGAGATCGTCGAGCAGGGCGGGCGCCCGCGCCAGCAGCGCCTCGCCCGAGGCGGTCACGCCAACCCGTCGCGTGGTGCGGCTCAGCAGTCGCACGCCGAGCCGGGCCTCGAGCTCGGCCACGTACTTGGAGGTCAGACGGTTGGAGATCGCCAGCCGGTCCGCCGCGGCGGTGAAGGAGCCGGTTTCGGCGGTGGCGACGAAGGCGCGCAGTCCGTCGATCAGGTCCATGAATTCATTCCGAACAAAATGGTGAAGGTCATTCCATACCATCGCCATTTCATTCCTGCGGCGCAAGGCGCATCTTCGGCTCATCGAAACACAACAGACCGATGCCGGCGCGGCCTTGGGGCGACCCCCAGCGGCCCCGGCGAGACACAAGGATCAGATCCGATGACCAATGCAAAGACAATCGCTTACGGCGCGCTCCTCATGCGGGCCACCACCGGCGCCCTGTTCGTCGCGCACGGGCTTACCAAGCTCTTCGTCTTCACCCCTGCGGGCACCGCGGGCTTCTTCGAGAGCCTCGGACTGCCGGGCTGGCTCGGCATCGCCACGATGCTGTTCGAGATCGCGGGCGGCATGGCGCTGATCCTCGGGCTGGCGACCCGCCTCGTGGCGTTGGTGTCGGTGCCGGTGCTTCTGGGGGCCGCGATCACCGCCCACTGGGCCAACGGCTTTGGCTGGTCCAATGCCGGCGGCGGCTGGGAATACCCGGTGATGTGGGCCGCGATGATGGCAGCGCTTGCCTTGATCGGCGACGGTGCTCATGCGCTCTGGCCGCTGGGCCGCCGCACCGCCTGACACGACCCGCTGTCGCGCCGGAGCCTCGGCGCGGCGGCCTTTCCGACACTGCCTGCCAAGGAGACATGCCATGAGCATCTCGCAACAACTGCAAAAGCTGAAGGACGGCCTCGCGGCCTCCGACCGCATGCCGGTGGTCTTTCTCGGCCACGGCAGCCCGATGAACGCCATCGAGGACAACGCCTATTCCCGCAGCTGGGCCCAGCTCGGCCGCAACCTGCCGCGCCCGCAGGCCATCCTCGTGGTCTCGGCGCACTGGATGACCAAGGGCTCGACGCTGGTCAACGTCACCGCGCGCCCCGAGACGATCCACGATTTCTACGGCTTCCCGCAGGAGCTCTTTCGCGAGCAATACCCGGCCCCCGGCGCGCCGGAGCTGGCCGCCGAGGTGGTGTCGATCCTCGCCAGCCACCATGCCGAGGGCGACGACACCTGGGGGCTCGATCACGGCGCGTGGTCGGTGTTGAAATTCCTCTATCCCGAGGCTGACGTGCCGGTGTTCCAGCTCTCCATCGACATGAAGGCGGATCTCTCCGAGCACGTGGAGATCGGCCGGGCGCTGCGCGGGTTGCGCGACCGCGGCGTGCTGATCCTCGGCTCGGGCAACGTGGTGCACAACCTGCGTGCCCTGCGCTGGGGCGGCGGCGCCGCGCATGACTGGGCCGAGGAGTTCGACGGCTTCTTCGCCGAGCGTCTGGGGCAGGGCGACCTCGGCGCGCTCACCGACCGCGCCGGCATGGGCCAGCTCTTCCGCATGGCGCATCCCAGCGTCGATCACTACCTGCCCTCGCTCACGGTGGCCGGCGCTGCCGACGCGCGCGACACGCTGCTCTTCATGAATGACGCCATCGATCTCGGCTCGGTCTCGATGCGCAGCTTCATCTATTACTGATATCTCCAGAAAGGGGACCCGACATGCTTGTGAACGGCACATGGACCAAGGACTGGCAACCGGTGCAGAAGGCCGACGAGAAAGGCCGCTTCGTGCGGCAGGTCTCGTCCTTCCGCAACTGGATTACCCCGGACGGCAGCGCCGGGCCCACCGGCGAGGGCGGCTTTCCCGCCGAGGCCGGGCGCTACCGCCTCTACGTCGCCTATATCTGCCCCTGGGCCTCGCGCACCCTGATGGCGCGCAGCCTCAAGGGATTGGAAGAGATCATCCCGGTCACCGTGGTGAACCCGGTCATGACAGACCAGGGCTGGCGCTTCGGCGGCTATGACGGCGCCGACGAGGACCCGCTCTTCGCCTCCGGGTACATGCATGAGCTCTACACCCGCGCCGATCCCGAGTTTACCGGCCGCGCCACGGTGCCGGTGCTCTGGGACATGAAGCGCAATATCATGGTCAACAACGAGAGCGCCGACATCCTGCGCATGTTCGACACCGCCTTCGAGGGGCTTGTGCCCTCGGATCTGCGGCTCTACCCGGAGGACCTGGCCGAGCAGATCGACGCGCTCAACCCGCGGATCTACGACCTGCTCAACAACGGCGTCTACAAGGCCGGCTTCGCCTCGTCGCAGGCAGCCTATGACGAGGCGGTCGAGGGCGTCTTCGCGATGCTGGACGAGCTGGAGGCGCGGCTGGAGGGGCAGTCGTCCGGGAGCTACCTGTTCGGGGACCGTCTGACCGAGACCGACCTGCGGGCCTTCGTGACGCTGATCCGCTTCGATGCCGCCTATCATGGGCTCTTCAAGACCAACCGCCGGCAGATCGCCGACTATCCCCGGCTCTCGGCCTACATGGCGCGGATCCTTGACCTGCCGGGGGTCCGGGCAACGGTGAACATGGATCACATCACCCGCGGGTACTATGCGATCAAGGCGCTGAACCCGAGCGGGATCCGTCCCGAGGGACCGGCGCATGTGGCGGCGTTGTTGCGGGGGTAGGTGGTCTGGCCCGGGCGGCGCATCTGGGGTGGCGCGTCTGGGCGGCCAGGCCGCCCGTGGCTGGCGTCGTGCGGTGAGGGGCCAGCCCCTCACACTCCCCGGAGTATTTTCGACGAAGAGAAGAGGGGGCCGGGGCGGGGAGGCCGCGCCTCTCGTCGGGGAGGGCGCGGCGCGTGGTCAGGCCGGCATGGCGATCTTCTGAATCGTGGCGAAGCCCTCGAAGCGGGGAGCGCCGGAATGCAGCTTGCGGCTGTCGCCGGCGCGGGCATGGGCGGCGCGGAAGCTGTCGCTGCGGGTCCAGGCGCGGAAATGCTCTTCGGTCTCCCAGACCGTGTGCGAGGCGTAGAGGATGGCGCCGTCCTCTTCCGGGCCCTTGAGCATGTGGAATTCCACGAATCCTGGATTCTCGTGCAGCTTGCTGTCGCGGCTCAGCCAGAGCTCCTCGAATTCGGCGGCGTTTTCGAGCGGCACGGTGAAGCGGTTCATGGCGAGATACATCTTGGGTCCTTTCGGGGTCATTCCGCCGCGAGACGCGCGGCGTGGGGAAGCAGGAACGGGGTGCCGGGGGGCGGCGCCGTGCCGACCTGAAGGCGGCAGCCATAGGCGCGGGAGAGGGTCTCGGAGGTCATCACCTCGGCCACGGTGCCGGCGGACAGCACGTGGCCCTCGGCCAGAAGCACGATGCGGTCGGCGAACATGGCGGTGAGGTTGAGATCATGCATCACCGCCACCACGCCGCCGCCGGCATCGGCGAAATCGCGGGCAATCTGCATGACCTCGAGCTGATGGGCGATGTCGAGCGCCGAGACCGGCTCGTCGAGGAGCAGCCAGCGCGGGCCGTCCGCATCGGTGGAGGCGCCGACCTGCGCCAGCACGCGGGCAAGCTGGGCGCGTTGCTGCTCGCCGCCCGACAGCGACTGGTAGGGCCGGCCGGCGTGATGGGCGAGGTCGACCCGCGCCAGCGCCTGCATGGCGGCGCGGGTCTGCCCGGCGGCGCGGCCGCGCGAGAGGCCGATCTCGACCACCTCGAGCACCGTGAACGGGAAGGCCAGCGCCGAGGCCTGGGGCAGCACGCCGCGCATCGCGGCGAGCTCCCACGGGGCGAGGTGGGCGATGTCGCGGCCGTTGAGCGTGACGGTGCCGGTGCAGGGCAGGTCGCCGGTCATGGCGCGCAGCAGCGTGGTCTTGCCCGAGCCGTTGGGGCCGCAGATCGCGGTGAGCTGGCCGGGCTTCGCGGCGAAATCGACGCCGTGGACGATCACGCTGCGGCCAAGGCGGACAGAGATGTCGCGTGCCTCCAGCATCACAGGTCCACCACGCCGCGCTGCCGCAGCAGGATCCACAGAAAGACCGGCGCGCCGAGCACCGCCGTCACGATGCCGATGGGCAGCTCGGCCGGGGCCACGACGCTGCGCGAGATCATGTCGGCGCCGACCAGAAGCGCCGCGCCCAGGAGCGCAGCGTTGGGCAGCAGCGCGCGGTGATCGGGGCCGGAGGCGAGGCGCAGCAGGTGCGGCACCACGATGCCGATGAAGCCGATGCCACCCGAGACCGCCACCGCGGCGCCGGTGGCGGCGGCGACGCAGAGGATGGCGAGGCGCTTCATGCGCTGCACCGGGATGCCGATATGGGCGGCGGTGGCCTCGCCGAGCGCCAGCGCGTTGAGCGAGCGGCCAAGCAGCATGGCGCCGCTCACCGCGATCAGCAGGATCGGCAGCGCCGCGGCAAGCTTGGTCCAGCTGGCGCCGGCCAGCGAGCCCAGGCCCCAGAAGGTCAGGTCGCGCAGCTGGGTGTCGTCGGCCATGTAGACCAGAACGCCCGAGACGGCGCCGGAAAGCGCGGCCAGCGCGATGCCGGCCAGCAGCATGGTGGCCACCGAGGTCTGTCCGCGGCGGGTGGCGACGCGGTAGAGCAGGAGCGTGCTGATCCAGCCGCCGAGGAACGCGGCGAGCGGCACCAGATGCCCGCCCGCAAGACCGAGAAGCGCCGGCGGCAGCAGGCCGCCCAGCACGATGGCGAGGATGGCGCCGAGGCCTGCGCCGGCGCTGACGCCGACGATGCCGGGATCGGCCAGCGGGTTGCGGAACAGGCCCTGCATCACCGCCCCCGAGACCGCCAGCGCCGCGCCCACCGCCAGCCCCATCACCAGCCGGGGCAGGCGGATGTCGAGCAGCACGACCTGTTCCATGCGAGACAGCTCTTCGCCCCGGGCGAGGCTCCTCACCACGTCGAGAAGCTGCACGCCGGTGGCGCCGACGGTAAGGCTGGCGAGCGAGACCGCGACCAGCCCCAGCGCCAGCCACAGGTGCAGGCGGCGGGCGCGGGCCAGACGGTCGGGCGGCGCAGGGGCGTCGAGCGCGGCGGGATCGGTGAGCGCGACCATGGTGTCAGTCTCCGTAGAGCGCGGTGGCCAGCTCGGAGACCGCAGCGCCGGTGCGGGGGCCAAAGCCCAGCAGCTTGAGCCCGTCGATCTTGATCAGGGCGCGCGCTTCGGCGGCCGGGGTGGCGGCCAGCGCGGGCAGGGCGAAGAGCTCTTCGGCGCTGGCACCGTGATCGCCCATGCGGTCCATCATCAGGATGACGTCGGGCGCGGCGGCGGCGGCGGCCTCGTCCGAGAGCGGCTTGTAGCCCGTGACGCCCTCAAGCGCGTTGACCCCGCCGGCAAGCTCGATGATCGCGGCCGCGCCGGTGTCGTCGCCCGCGCCCATCAGGCGCCCGCCCTGCGCCGACAGGATGAAGAGCACGCGCTTGGGCGCGTCGGCATGGGCCGCCGCACGGGCCGACGCTGCCTCGATCTCGTCCGCAACCTCTGCGGCCAGCGCCTCGGCCGCCGCGGAGGCGTCGAGCGCGTCGCCCACGGCGCGAATCTTGGCGGCGACGCCCTCGGCGGTGAATGCGCCGGGCACGGTGACGAAGGGGATCGCGGCCTCTTCGAGAACGGCAAGAGTCTCCGGCGGGCCGGCGCCTTCCTCTGACACGATCAGATCGGGGCCGACCGAGAGCACGCCCTCGGGCGAGAGCGCGCGCATGTAGCCGACATCGGGCAGGGCGGTGGCCTCGGGCGGGTAGGTCGAGGTGGTGTCGCGCGCCACCAGCCGGTGTTCCTGGCCGAGCGCGTAGACGATCTCGGTTACCGAGCCGCCGATGGCCAGCGTGTCGGCCTCGCCGCGGGCGGCCTCGGCGGGGCTCAGCGCGGCACCAAGCGCGCCGAGGGCGAGATAGACCGCGGAGCTGACGGCGATGGCGGAGAAGGAGCGGCGTCTCATGCGGGCACCTGTTCGCTATCGGGCAGGGCCTCGACGATTTCGCGCCATGCCGGGCGGTGGTCGTTGCCCTCCTTGCCGATGCCGAAACACTGGAAGATCAGCCCGCCCTCGGCGTCGAACCCCTCGACCGAGATCGCCGGGCCGCGCTGGGTCGGTTTTTCAACCGCCCAAAGCTCGGCCACCTTGTCGCGGCGCAGGTGGAGGTTGAAGCCCGGGTCCATGATGTTCTGCCAAGGCCCCATGGGCTTGAGGCTGTGGATCGGGCCGGAATGGATCTGGATGCAGCCGCGATTGCCGACGAAGAGCATGATGTCGGTCTCGCGGTCGCGCGCCGCCTCGAGCATGGTGTCGACCGCCATCGGGTTGAGGGCGCGCACGAAGGGCGCGCCGGCGATGCGGTAGGCGCCGAGCCGGTTCATCTTGAGCTTGGAGCACAGGCGCAGGAACTGGTGGGTGTCGGTGAGCCGCGCCCATTCCTTGCGCAGGATCTCGAGCTTCGACGGGTCGGACTTTGCCGCCTCTACCGCCTCGCGCGGGCGAACCTCGAGCCGGTCGGAGCTGTCGCCCGTGGCCAGCGTCTCCTTCAGCGCGGTCCATCCTGCGAGGTTTGAGCCCTCGCGCAGGTGGATCTTGTGCACCGCGTCACCGGCGGCGTCAAAGACCTGCAGGCTGCGGCGCGGCCCGTGATCACTCTCCTGCTCGACGAGGAACCCGTGCACCCAGTGCTTGGGGAAGATGCGCAGGTCGATGGCCTCGTTGAGCACCATCGAGGCATGCGGGCCGGAGTGGTAATTTGCGTAGTGGCCGACCTTCTCGTGCACGGCGGCCTCGACGCGGGTCAGCGCCATGACCTCGCCCAGCGTTTCGGCGGCGGGCATCAGCAGGTCGGGATCGGCGCTGATCCGGGTCACGCCCCGGCCGGTCTGCGCGGCCAGAAGCTGCGCCTCGGAGATGTTGAGTTGATTGGCAAGGTCGCGGCTGCGCAGCTTGGGAGAGTCTGCCAGCGCGGCGCGAATGGCGGATGGGGTGGGGGTCTCGATCGGGTCGCTCATGGGGCCAGTCCGGTCCTTCGGCAGATGTCTGGAAAGTGACGGCTGGCACGAACAGGCTGGCGGGTCGTTCTTGACTGTTTTACTTGGATAAATGGTGTGCTGCAAGCACCAACCGGAAAGACGCCGCGAAACGCGGCTGTTCCGGTGTCATGCCGGCCCATGACAGCAGCGACCGATCAGAAATGGGGCTGGCCAGAGGGGATATCCCGAAGACGCGTAGCTCCCGGATGTGGGCGACGACGGCGTGCACAACCTGCGCGCCACCCGGGGCGCGCCGGTCGGCGCGCTGGTTCGCACCAAGCGCCGTTTCACTCTGGAGAACGCCTTCGACCTCGACTACAGCTCGCATCTGGCATCCCGTAAGGCGCCCGGTCGCACCGTCATGGTGAGCCTGTCCAAGCTCTTCTGATCCCGCTGCTGTTTCCCTCGCGGCGCTCGGAGAGAGACGCCCCCCGGATCGCTCCGGGGGGCGTTTCTGTGTCTGCGGGGCTTGCGCGGGCGAAGGCCTCAGCGCGCCTTGATCTGGATCGAGTAGCTGCGCTGGGCCCCTGCCGGCGGGGCCGGGAAAGGCGCGGCGCGCTGCACCACCTGAAGCGCCGCGCGGTCGAGCGCCGCCGAGCCGGAACTGCGCGCCAGAGAGACCCCGGAAAGCCCGCCGCTGCCGGCGATGCTGAAGGCCACCACGGCAGCGCCGCGCGCGTTCATGCGCGGGCGCGGCACGCGGCTGAGCTTGCGCATGACCTGTCCGGGATAGTTGCTTGCCGCGGCATTGCCGGCCTCTCGCGAGGAGCCGCCACTGCCACTGCGGGTGGCCGTCGCGGTCTCGCTGCCCTGCGCCTGACCGGCGCGGGCGTTGCGGTCGGAGTTGCCCTGCGGCGCGCGCTGCGTCTGCCGGGTCTCTGTCGGTTCGGGGCGGGTCTCCCGGCGTGGCGCGGGGTCCGGCTCGGGCTCGGGGCGGCGCAGCGTGTCGGGCCGCTCCATCGGGCGCAGCGAGCTGGCCAGCGCGGTCTCGGGAACGTCCTCGGCCTCTTCTTCCGGTTCCTCTTCGGGCTCCTCTTCCGGGGCCAGCGCCTCGGTCGTCTCCTCGGGCTGCGTAGGCTCCGGCGCCTCCGGCGTCACCGCTTTGGCTGTCTCGGGTTCCGCGGCCTCGGTCGCGTCGGGCTGGGGCTGGATGACCTCCGGCTTGAGCTCTTCGGGCGGCTCTGCCTCGTCCGGTTCCGGCGGCGCGAGCGCGGCCACCACGTCGGGCGAGGGGGCGGCGGTCAGCGGCGCCACGGGCTCAGGTGCGACCGGTTCGGCGGGAACGGCCTCGGCGGTCTCGGTCACGGGCTCCGGCGGAGCAGGCTGGGCCTGTTCCGCCGCGACCGGTTGGGCATCGGGCACTGGGGCGGTTTGGGGCGGTGTCTCTTCGCGGAGCGCAGCCTCCTCGACCGGTTCCGCCTCGACGATGTCCTCCGACGGCGTTGCGCTCAGCGTGCCGGCGGCCATGTCCTGAAAGCTCGAGCCGACACGCGCCTCGGCGGCGCCACCGCTGCCCTCTATGAGGGTTGGCGGATCGTCCGGCATCAGCGCCAGCGCCAGCGCGCCATGGGCGCTGCCGGCAAGCAGGATCGCGACGAGTTTCGCGGTGCGCGAATGGGCAATCATTCCAGCCCCCTTTCGCTGACGATCAGCACGCGCTGGGCGCCCCCGGCGCGCAGGTCGCGCGCCAGCGCCACCAGCTCGGCGGCGGGCAGTTCGCGGTCGGGCACGAGACGAATGGTCTCGAGCGCCGCCTCGTCCAGCGTGGCGAGAAAGCTCTCGGCGTCGGCGACATCGCTGCCGCCCTGGCTCAGCCGGCCATCGGGATGCACCACCAACGCATCGGGCGGTGGGGCGCTGCCTTCGAGGTCGGCGGTGCTGACCAGCTTGAGCGCCGGGTCGAGCGGCTGCGCCAGCGTGCCGGCGACAAGGAAGAAGATCAGCATCAGGAAGACGATGTTGATCAGCGCGATGGTCGGTTCGCGCTCGGATTTGGGACGTCGGGCGCGCATCACGAGGCTCCCAGAATGGTCGGTGATATGCCGGTCACGCCACGCAGCACCACCAGCAGATCGGTCAGACGCTGGGCGCTGACATCGGGGCGCATCGCGACCAGCAGCTGGCGGGGGGCATCGCCCTCGCCACGCGCCTCGGCCAGTGCCTCGGCCAGCCCGTCGAGCGGCAGCTCGACATTGTTGAGCTGCGCGGTCTCGGCGCCGAGCCGCAGGAACAGCGGGGCTTCCGTCGGGGCCTGCGGGGGCGTGCCCGAGCCGGCGGCGGTGAGCTCGACCTCGGAGAACCGGGTGAAGGTCGAGGTCAGCATGAAGAACAGCAACAGCAGGAAGATGACGTCGATCAGAGACGTCATCGAAAGCCTGCGCCTGCGCCGGGCCTTACGCATGGGCCAGCGACCCCTCCGAGGCAGGGACGGCGCGCTCGCTGAGGTTCGAGGGCGACTGGATGCTGCGCAGCGCCTTTTCGGCGAGCACGCGCTCGGCCTCCATGCGGGTCTCGAACCAGCTCAGGACCACGGACGTCGGCATCGCAACCGCAAGGCCCACCGCGGTGGTCATCAGAGCCACCCAGATGCCGCCGGCGAGGATCGAGGGGTCGACCTGCGAGCCCGCATCCTGAAGCGCCTGGAACGCCGAGATCATCCCCAGAACGGTGCCGAAAAGCCCCATCAGAGGCGACAGCTGAGCCACGGAATCGAGGAAGCGGAAGCCGCGCTCGAGCTTGGCGAAGCGGGTCTCGGCCTCGGCGTCGAGGCGCGCCGTGTCGCAGCGCCCGGTCATCGCCAGTTCGACCACCGGCTTGAGATAGCTCTTGGAGCGGGCCAGCTCGCTGCGGGCGCGTGCCTCGTCGCCGGCATCCCACGCATCCACCGCGTGGCGCAGCGCCTTGTGGCGTCCGACGCCGGCGGCGCGGAACTGCCAGAGCTTGTAGAGCACCACCGCGAGCGTGACGACCGAGACCGCCACGAGGATCAGGACAACGGGCCCGCCAAGCTCGTAAAGCTCGAGCAGCAGGCCGCGCAGGTCGGTAGACACTTGATCGATCATCCCATCATCTCCACGTCGGTGCGGCTGTTGAGGGTAAGTCCCTGAAGGCAGGCTGCGGCGCCAAGTTCACCGGCCTCGCAGGTGCTGGCCCCGTTGATCAGGATCTGCCCCAGCGCGTCGCATTGCAGACCCGGCACCACGAATTGGCGCAGCCGCGGCTTGCCCGCGGGCAGGGTGCCGAAATCGAACAGGGTCAGGCGCTCGACCTGGCCGTTGCCGTCGAAGAGCACGGTCTCGTAGACCGCCTTGGCGATGTCGCCGTCAAGGCCGTTGCGGGCGAGGAAGCTCAGCTTGCAGCCAGCCTCGACCTGCTCCTGGGCGTTGAGCTCGACCGAGATCCCGGCCTCCTGCGCCTCGACTGGGGTGGCAAGAGCCAGCGCCGCGACAAGCGGCATGGCAGAGGCGAAGCGGGAAAGGGCTGAAGGCACCGGCGACTCCATCAGAAACACGATATGCAGGATCCGGCTGGCAGTGCCGAACCGGGCACGAGCTTGCCGCCATTTGCGGCCGAGAGTCACCACAAAGCAAGATGGAAGACAATACCTTATAAACTTAATCAACTATTCGTTCGCGGCGACCGCGATGCGTGTTCGCCGGACAAGGCCCGGCGGGCAAAGGGGTTTTCCTGTCAGAGCGGGGCCTGAAGGGGGGCGGGGCCGCCCGGGAATCGGCGGACGGCCCCCGATGTCGCGTCACGGCCAGACCGGTGCGCCCTCCAGCCCGGCCGTTTCGGGCAGCCCGCAGATCAGGTTGGCGTTCTGCACCGCATGTCCCGCCGCCCCCTTGCCGAGATTGTCGACCACGCCCATCGCGATCACGAGGTCGCGCTCGGGGTCGGCGGCATAGCTGACAAAGGCGAGGTTCGAGCCGCTCGCCCACTTGGTCTGCGGCGGCCGCTCGGTCACACGCACGAAAGGACGCTCGGCATAATAGGCGCGGGCGGCCTCGAGGCACTGGCCGGTGCTGGTCGTGCCGCGGCCATAGATGGTGACCAGAAGGCCGCGGGTCATCGGCACGAGATGCGGGGTGAACACCAGCCCCTCGGCCGGGCCGCCGGCCAGCCGCCCGATGGTGGTGGCCATCTCGGGCATGTGCACATGCTGCAGGAGGCCGTAGGGCTGCAGGTTCTCGTTGCTCTCGGCATAGCCGAACCGGCTGTCGCCGCCACGCCCGGCGCCCGAGATGCCGGTCTTGGCGTCGATCACGATGTTGCCCGGCTCGATCAGCCCGCCCGCCAGCAGCGGGGCGAGCGCCGTCAGTGTCGCGACCGGAAAGCAGCCGGGGTTGGCGATGCGGGTCTGGCCGCGGATCCGCTCGGGCCAGACATCCGCCAGCCCGTAGGTCCAGCCATCGACGTAGCGGTGATCGCCCCCGATATCGACGATCTTCACGCCCTCTGGCACCCGCGCCAGCGCTTCGGCCGAGGCGCCCGTGGGCAGCGAGGCAAAGAGCAGGTCGAGATCGGGTAGGGCCTCTGGATCCCACCGTGCGATCTCCAGCCCGGAGAGTTTCGGCGGCACGCCGGGGAAGCGGTCGACGAGACGGCTGCCGGCGCTGCTTTCGCCGGCGGCGTAGACCAGCTCGAAGGAAGGGTGGCTCGCGATCAGGCGCAGCGCTTCGCCGCCGCCAAACCCGCTGATGCCGACAATGCCGACCCGAATGCTCATGGTGATGTCCTTTCGGTTTCGGAAAAACAAAAGCCCCCGGAGCCGGGGGCTGCGGGGGATCAGGAACGCGGGTCTGCGGTGCCTTGCTCGGAAGAGCCTGCGGCGCGCGCGGGCTATTTCTCGTGAGGGCACGGATCGACGCGCAGCTTGACGGACCGCAGCATGAGGGGGCTGCGTCGGCGTCGGTCAAACTGGGGCGTGGTCCTGAACATCGCCAAAAGACATGTCGGCAGGCGGAGCCCGGGTCAAGCGCTTCCCTGCGCGCGGCGTGCGTTTCCGCGCCGTAAGTGACGGGCAGGGGCCCAAGTGTCCCCCGAAACGACGAAGGGCTGCCCGAAGGCAGCCCTTTGCGTCAAGTTCCCCCATCGAAGTTCAGTCGAGAGGGAAGTTGGAGCGGGCGAGGCGATTCGAACGCCCGACCCTTACCTTGGCAAGGTAATGCTCTACCCCTGAGCTACGCCCGCTCGGCGCGGCGGATCTCTCCGCCTTGGGTCGGTCTGGAGCGGGCGAGGCGATTCGAACGCCCGACCCTTACCTTGGCAAGGTAATGCTCTACCCCTGAGCTACGCCCGCATATCAGACCGTTTGCCGGGTGACCCCGGCCGGGTAAACCACCATCTGGAGCGGGCGAGGCGATTCGAACGCCCGACCCTTACCTTGGCAAGGTAATGCTCTACCCCTGAGCTACGCCCGCCCCCTTGGTGGTGGAGGCGATTTAGAGTCTCCCGCGCCGGTCTGCAAGAGAAAAACTCATCTTTCTCACCGAAACCTGCGACGGGGCGTCCCGCGCCCCGCGTTTCAGGAACAGTCGTGCCGCAGGGGCGGCGCGGCGCCGTTTCGCGACCCGCAGCATCACAGAGCCTTTTGCCATGTCACAGCTTCTCAACCGCACCGCCACGCCGCTTGTCACCGGCCTGTTCCTCGTCTCTCTGGTCTCGGGCGTCGCCCTGTTTTTCCACTGGGCGCCCGCCACCTTCCACGCCATGCACGAATGGCTCAGCATCGTGCTGATCCTGCCTTTCGCGCTGCATATCTGGAAGAACTGGCGCCCGATGAGCGCCTACCTGCGCAGGCCGGTCTTCGCCGTGGCGATGGTGGCGTCGCTGGCCGCGGCGCTGGCCTTCGTGGTTCCCTCTGCCTCCAACTCGGCCAGTGGCGGCCGTCCGCCGCAATTCGCCGTCGCCCAGCAGGTGTTGAACGGTTCTGTCGACGCCGTGGCCTCAGTGATGGGGGAAACCCCGGAGGCGCTCGACGCGGCGCTGAGCGCGGCCGGCTTCACCGTTGCCGACTCCTCGCAGAGCCTGTCGGAGATCGCCGTCGCGTCCGGCCAGCCGCCCGAGGCGATTCTGGCGCTGCTCGCTGCGCAAGGCAGCTGAGCGGCTGTCTCAGTCCTTCGGGGCAGGGCGCTCCACCGGTCCGCCCTGGGCCACCCAGTCGGTGAAACCGTCGCGCAGGTGGGCGGCGTCGAAGCCCATGTCCTGCAGCATCGCCACCGCCAGCGCCGAACGCCAGCCGCTGGCGCAGTGAAACAGGTAGCGCTTGCCCGTCTGGGCGAACACCTCGCGATGATAGGGGCTTTCAGGATCGACCCAGAATTCCAGCATCCCGCGCGGTGCGTGTACCGAGCCCGGAATGAACCCGCTGCGCTGTCGCTCGCGCACGTCGCGGATGTCGACGATCAGAAGGTCCTCGTCACCAAGCTGCGCGATCGCCGCAGCGGTCTCGACCTCCGGAATGCGCGCCCGCGCCTCCGCCACCAGCGCCGCCGCGCTCACCCTCAAGGCCATATCCTCTCCTCCCAAGTGCTCCCCCCCGCCGCTTCTTTGGTTCAAAAATACCTCGGGGGTGAATTGGCGCAGAGCGCCAAGAGGGGGCTGGCCCCCTCTTTCTTTCTTACAGGCGCAGCTCTGGTGCGACAGGGGGGGCGGCGCCCCCTCTCGCCCGCGCCACAGGAGCGACGCCGGGGCAGGGGGCCAAGGCCCCCACCCGGCCCCGATCACTCCAGCTCGATCAGCAGGTCCTTGGCGTCGATCTGTCCGCCGGGTTGCACATGCACCGCCTTCACGGTGGCATCGCGCTCGGCGTGCAGGCCGGTCTCCATCTTCATCGCCTCGATGGTCAGCAGCAGATCGCCCTCCTTGACCTGGGCGCCCGCTTGCACCGAGACCGAGGCCACCACGCCGGGCATCGGCGCGCCGATGTGGTTGGGGTTGCCGACCTCCGCCTTGGGGCGCGCGGCCGAGCTTGCCTTGGCCTTGCGGTCGGGCACCCGCACCGTGCGCGGCTGGCCGTTGAGTTCGAAGAACACCCGCACCTCGCCATCGTCCTGGGTCTCGCCCACGGTGATCAGTCGGATCTCCAGCGTCTTGCCGGGGTCGATCTCGGCGGTGATCTGCTCCTCCGGCTCCATGCCGTAGAAATAGGTCATGGTCGGCAGCACCCGGACGGGGCCGTATTCCTCGTGGCGCGCCACGTAGTCGGTGAAGACCTTGGGATACATCAGGTAGCCGTTGAAATCCTCGTCGTCGAACTCGACATCGGGGAACTTGTCCTGAAGCTCCTTGCGCAGGGCGTCGAAATCCGCCGGCGCAAGGTGCTTGCCGGGGCGCTCGGTGTTCGGCTTCTCGCTCTTCAGCACCTTCTTGACGATGCCCTCGGGGAAGCCGCCCGGCGGCTGGCCGAGATTGCCGCGCATCATGTCGATCACCGAATCCGGGAAGCTCACGTCGCTCTTGGGATCCTCGACCTGCGCCCGGGTCAGCCCCTGGCTGACCATCATCAGCGCCATGTCGCCCACGACCTTGGACGACGGCGTCACCTTGACGATGTCGCCGAACATCATGTTCACGTCGGCATAGGTCTTGGCGACCTCGTGCCAGCGGTCCTCGAGCCCGAGCGAGCGCGCCTGCGCCTTGAGGTTGGTGAACTGGCCGCCGGGCATCTCGTGCAGGTAGACCTCGGAGGCCGGGGCCTGCAGGCCGCTCTCGAAGGCGGTGTACTGGCCGCGCACCGCTTCCCAGTAGTTCGAGATCTCGCGGATCGCGTCGATCTCGAGCCCGGTGTCGCGCTCGGTGTGGCGCAGCGCCTCGACCACCGAGCCCAGCGTCGGCTGCGAGGTGTTGCCCGAGAGCGCGTCCATCGCCGCGTCGACCGCGTCGACGCCGGCCCGGGCCGCCTCGAGGATGGTGGCGATGCCGGCACCCGAGGTGTCGTGGGTGTGGAAGTGGATCGGCAGGCCGACCTCTTCCTTCAGCGCCTTGACCAGCGGGCCTGCGGCGGAGGGTTTGAGCAGCCCGGCCATGTCCTTCAGTCCCAGCACATGCGCGCCGGCGTCGCGGAGGGACTTGCCCATCTCGACATAGTATTTGAGGTCGTACTTGGCGCGGTCGGGATCGAGGATGTCGCCAGTGTAGCAGATCGTGCCTTCGCAGACCTTGCCGCTGTCGATCACCGCATCCATCGCGACCCGCATGTTCTCGACCCAGTTCAGGCTGTCGAACACCCGGAACACGTCGACGCCACTCTCGGCGGCCTGCGCCACGAAGCTCTGGACCACGTTGTCGGGATAGTTGGTGTAGCCCACACCGTTGGAGGCGCGCAGCAGCATCTGCGTCATGATGTTGGGCATCTTGGCGCGGATGTCGCGCAGGCGCTGCCACGGGCATTCCTGCAGGAAGCGGTAGGCCACGTCGAAGGTCGCGCCGCCCCAGCACTCGACCGAGAACAGCCCCGACATGTTGGCCGCATAGGCCGGCGCCACCTTGATCATGTCGAGCGAGCGCATCCGGGTCGCCAGCAGCGACTGGTGGCCGTCGCGCATGGTGGTGTCGGTGATCAGCAGCTGCTTCTGCTCTGCCATCCAGTCGGCCACCGCCTGCGCGCCCTTTTCCTCGAGCAAAGTGCGGGTGCCCGGCGGCGTCACCTCGAGGCGGCGCTCCGGCGGGCGGGCGGGCTTGAGCTCGGCGGCGGGGCGGGGGCGGCCCTGCACCTCGGGGTGACCGTTGACCGTGATGTCGGCAATGTAAGTCAGCACCTTGGTGCCGCGGTCGCGGCGCTTCTTGAAATCAAAAAGCTCGGGCGTCGTGTCGATGAACTTCGTCGTGTACTGGTTGTTCAGGAAGACCGGGTGCTTGAGCAGGTTGATGACGAAGTCGATATTCGTGCTCACGCCGCGGATGCGGAACTCGCGCAGGGCGCGGTCCATGCGGCTGATCGCCTTTTCCGGCGTCGGCGCCTTGGCGGTGACCTTCACCAGCAGCGAATCGTAGAAGCGGGTGATCACGCCGCCCGCATAGGCGGTGCCGCCGTCCAGACGGATGCCCATGCCGGTGGCCGAGCGGTAGGCGGTGATGCGGCCGTAATCGGGGATGAAGTTGTTGGTCGGATCCTCGGTGGTGATCCGGGTCTGCAGCGCGTGGCCGGTGAGCCTGACATCGTATTGCGAGGCCTTGCCGGTGGCCTCGGCGAGGCTCTTGCCCTCGGCGATCATGATCTGCGCCTGCACGATGTCGATCCCGGTGACCTCCTCGGTCACGGTGTGCTCGACCTGCACCCGCGGGTTGACCTCGATGAAGTAGAAGTTGCCGGTTTCCATGTCCATCAGGAACTCGACCGTGCCGGCGCATTCATAGTTCACGTGGGCGCAGATCTTGCGGCCAAGCTCGCACAGCTCCTCGCGCTGGGCCTCGGAGAGATAGGGGGCGGGCGCGCGCTCAACGACCTTCTGGTTGCGGCGCTGCACCGAGCAGTCGCGCTCGTAGAGGTGATAGATGTTGCCCTGCTTGTCGCCGAGGATCTGCACCTCGACGTGGCGCGCGCGGGTGATCATCTTCTCGAGATAGCCCTCGCCATTGCCGAAGGCGGCCTCGGCTTCGCGACGGCCCTCGAGCACCTTTTCCTTCAGTTCCTTGCCGCTTTCGATCGGGCGCATGCCGCGCCCGCCGCCACCCCAGCTCGCCTTGAGCATCAGCGGATAGCCGATCTCCTCGGCCTCCTTGGCGATGGCCTTGAAATCGTCGCCCAGCACCTCGGTGGCGGGGATCACCGGCACGCCGGCCTCGATCGCCACCTTGCGGGCGCTAGCCTTGTCACCGAGCGCGCGCATGGTCTCGGCCCGGGGACCGATGAAGGTGATGCCGGCGGCGACGCAGGCATCGACGAATTCCGGATTCTCCGACAGCAGGCCGTAGCCCGGGTGGATCGCGTCGGCGCCGGCTTCCTTGGCGACGCGGATGATCTCGGGGATGCTCAGATAGGCCGCGACCGGACCCAGCCCCTCGCCGATGCGATAGGCCTCGTCGGCCTTGAAGCGGTGAAGTCCAAGCTTGTCCTCTTCGGCATAGACGGCGACCGTCTTCTTTCCCATCTCGTTGGCCGCCCGCATGATGCGGATGGCGATCTCGCCGCGGTTCGCGATCAGGATCTTTTGGAATTCGGACATGCTCTAACTTCCTCCTTGGTGGCCTCACTCCGGACCAACGGCGAGATAGAACGCGATGCCGCGATGCAGCGCAAGGTGGCTTTGCAAATTTAACATGTAGATCAGACTTGTTTGCAAAGTTGGGCGCAGGATCGGTCGGATTTCCAGATTTTCGTCAATTTTCAGCCTTTGGGTAATGCAATCCGTTACTCGGGGAGATTCGGTTTCGCGTTTTGCGCTAAGGGGCGCCTGTTTATGGCCTTCACATTTGGCATCGTTTCGCTGTCCAGCATCACCGGGGCAGACCCGGTCAGCGGATCGCAATCAGACGATACAAGTACGGTCGGGACCACCATCGGCGACGTGATGTCGTTCTCCAGTGCGGGCGATGTCTCGGCGCAGACCGCCGATGGCGATTACCCCGATGATGGCGGCGCCGCGCTGATCGAGCCGCTCACCATCAACGGCACCACCTTCGCTGCGGGCTCCACGGTCGAGGCTGACTGGGAGGTGATCACCGTCGATCCCGACACCGGCTACTACTACCGCATCACCGGCCTCTACATCGAGGACGATCCGGTGGGCGTGGCGATCTCGCGCGCCTGGGACGCCAGCACCGGGCAATACGTGGCGGGCGCAGCCGGCGTCTATCAGCCGGGCACGGATCTCACCCAGATCGACGGCGATGATCTCGACGGCACGCCGAATCAGGCGAATTTCACCACCGACAGCAATTATACCGACTACGGCAGTCAGGACGGCATCGGCAACGACGCGCAACTGACCGACAGCAATGGCGTGGTGATGTGCTTCGCCCACGGCACCCGCATCGCCACGCCGCGCGGCGAGGTCGCCGTGGAGGATCTGCGCTCGGGGGATCTCGTGCGGACGCTCGACTCCGGAGACCAGACGCTGCGCTTCGTCGGGCGCCGCGTGCTGAGCGCGCGGGATCTGCGCGACATGCCGCGGCTGTGCCCGATGCGCATCCGCGCCGGCGCGCTGGGGCAGGGGCTGCCACGGCGCGATCTCGTGGTGTCGCCGCAGCACCGGCTGCTGCTGCGCTCGAGGATCGCCGAACGCATGTGCGGCACGCCCGAGGTGCTGGTTGCGGCGCGGCAGCTGCGCCACCTCAAGGGCATCACCCAGATCGGCCCGGAGGGGGTGGCGTATTATCACCTGCTCTTCGACCGGCACGAGATCGTGCTGGCCGAGGGCGCGCCAACGGAATCGCTCTATCTCGGCGACCGTGCCTTCGGCGGGCTGCCAGAGGCGCTGCGCGACGAGGTTCTGACGCTGTTCCCCGAGCTGGCCATGCTCGGACCGCGGGCCTCGCGCCCGCTGCTCGAGGGGCCGCGCGCCAAGCGTCTGGTGCTGCGCCACCGCCGCAACCGCCGCGCGCCGCTGGCTGTCTGACGCGATGTGCGGCGCGGCGCTGCCAATTGCAAAAGAATGGTGAGAACATTGCGCGAACGCCGTCTTTCCATCCGGCGGCGCAACCGCTAGATTGGCGGCATGAGCAGTTTCGATGACATGGACGCCTTCGAAGGCGCTTCGCTGTCCGCGCGCGCCATGGCCGCGCGCCCGGCGCCCTATCTCGACGATCTGAACCCGGCGCAGCGCGAGGCGGTCGAACGGCTCGACGGGCCGGTGCTGATGCTTGCCGGTGCCGGCACCGGCAAGACCAAGGCGCTGACCTCGCGCATCGTGCACCTGCTGGTGAGCGGCAAAGCGCGCCCGAACGAGATCCTGTCGGTGACCTTCACCAACAAGGCCGCGCGCGAGATGAAGACCCGGGTGGGCCGGCTGCTCGGCCAGCAGATCGAGGGGATGCCGTGGCTTGGCACCTTCCACGCCATCTGCGTCAAGCTGCTGCGCCGCCACGCCGAGCTTGCGGGGCTGAAGTCGAACTTCACCATCCTCGACACCGACGACCAGATCCGACTGCTCAAGCAGTTGCTCGCGGCCAACAATATCGACGAAAAGCGCTGGCCGGCGCGGCAGCTCTCGGGGCTGATCGACCACTGGAAGAACCGCGCCTGGACGCCCTCGAAGGTGCCAGCGTCGGAGGCCTCGGCCTTCAACCACCGCGGCACCGAGCTCTATGAGCAGTACCAGACTCGCCTGCGCGAGCTGAACGCCTGCGATTTTGGCGACCTGCTGCTGCACGTGGTGACGATCTTCCAGGCCCATCCCGACATTCTCGAGCAATACCAGCGCTGGTTCCGCTACATCCTCGTGGACGAGTATCAGGACACCAACGTGGCGCAGTATCTCTGGCTGCGGCTGCTGGCGGGCGGGCACAAGAACATTTGCTGCGTCGGCGATGACGACCAGTCGATCTATGGCTGGCGCGGCGCCGAGGTCGGCAACATCCTGCGGTTCGAAAAGGATTTTCCCGGCGCCCACGTCGTGCGACTCGAGCAGAACTACCGATCGACCGAGCATATCCTCGCTGCCGCAGGCGGGGTGATCCGGGGCAACGAGGGCCGGCTCGGCAAGGAGCTCTGGACCGCCGCGGAGGGCGGAGAGAAGGTCCGCCTGATCGGCCACTGGGACGGCGAGGAAGAGGCCCGCTGGATCGGCGAGGAGATCGAGTCGCTCCAGAAGGGCACCCGCGGGCTTGATCCCAAATCGCTCGACGACATGGCGATTCTGGTGCGGGCCTCGCACCAGATGCGCGCCTTCGAGGATCGCTTCCTGACCATCGGCCTGCCTTACCGGGTCATCGGTGGCCCGCGCTTCTACGAGCGCATGGAGATCCGCGATGCCATGGCCTATTTCCGCCTCGTGGTCTCGACCGATGACGACCTCGCCTTCGAGCGCATCGTCAACACCCCCAAGCGCGGCCTTGGCGACAAGGCGCAGCAGCTGATCCAGCACACCGCGCGCGAGTTCGGCGTGTCGCTGCTCGACGGGGCGCGCATCGCGGTCGACGAGGGCCGGATCAAGGGCAAGGGCGGTGGCCACCTGCGCCAGCTCTGCGAGAACCTCGCGCGCTGGCGCGAGGCGATGCTCGGCCCGGTGCTGCGTGGCGGAGAGGTGCCCGATGACGGCATCGAGGACGCGGTGATCGACGACGAGGAACCGCTCACCGTGGGCGAGACCCGGCGTGGCACACCGCGCATGACCCACATGGAGCTCGCCGAGATGATCCTCGACGAGAGCGGCTACACCGCCATGTGGCAGAACGACAAGACGCCCGAGGCACCGGGCCGGCTCGAGAACCTCAAGGAACTGGTCAAGGCGCTGGACCAGTTCGAGAACCTGCAGGGCTTCCTCGAACACGTGGCGCTGATCATGGACAACGAGACCGAGGAGAGCGGCGCCAAGGTCTCGATCATGACGCTGCACGCGGCCAAGGGGCTCGAATTCCCGGTGGTCTTCCTGCCGGGCTGGGAGGACGGGCTGTTCCCGTCGCAGCGCTCGATGGACGAGAGCGGCCAGAAGGGGCTCGAGGAAGAGCGCCGGCTGGCCTATGTGGGCATCACCCGGGCCGAGCAGCTTTGCACCATTTCCTTTGCCGGCAACCGCCGGGTTTTTGGCCAGTGGCAGAGCGCGCTGCCGTCGCGCTTTATCGACGAGCTGCCCGAGCAGCATGTCGAGGTGCTGACCCCGCCGGGGCTCTATGGCGGCGGCTTCGGCGCCGCGGCGCCCTATGGTGCCGGATCGGGGCTCGAGAGCCGCGCCGCCGAGGCCAATGTCTACAACTCGCCGGGCTGGAAGCGGCTGCAGGAGCGCTCGGGCCAGCGCCCGATGAGCCAGCCGCGCGAGAGCCGCAACACGGTGATCGACCTTCAGGCGGTCTCGGCCTTCGAGACCGGGCAGCGCGTGTTCCACCAGAAATTCGGCTACGGCGCGGTGATCGGCATCGAGGGCGACAAGCTCGAGATCGATTTCGAGAAGGCCGGGGTCAAGAAGGTGGTGGCGCGCTTCGTGCACGCCGAGAACGACGTGCCGTTCTAGCGGACCGGCCTCAAGGGACGCGGTCCAACGTGTTGGGTTGAAACGTGGCTTCCCAGCCGGGAGGCGTCAGCCGCGCGGCATGCGCAGCACGATGTTGCGCCCGCTCTTGGTCAGTCGCAGCTCATCTTCGCCGATCGCCGCGACCCGCCCGCCATCGAGCCGGTCGCCGACCTTGACGTTCTGCAGCCGCCCGTTCGACAGCCGCACCAGCGCGCGTCGGTTCGAGGCGCTGCCGAAGACGCCGATCAGGTTCATGTCACGCAGGTTGATCTGGTTCGCCGTGGTGGCTTCGCGCGCCACGTTGGCGTTCTGCGGCACCCGGGGGCCGGGCTGCACACGCACCGGTGCGGCGCTGGCGGTCTGGGACGGCTGCGGAGCGCGGCGGGCCGCCTGTTGCACGAGGCTCGACATGTTGCCGGGCCGGATCTGCGGTTCGAGCGAGCTCGCCACCGCCTGTGCGGTGCCGGTTGGCACGTCTGGCTCCTCGAGCGCCTCTTCCACCGCGGTCGCGATGTCTTCGGACACCTCTTCGGACACCGGAGCGACCGGGACGACCGCCTCGGCCTGCGCCGTCACGCTGGCCGGTCGGAGCACGGGTCGCTTGTCGGCCAGTTCAGAGCGGGAGATGCCGCCGAGGTTCGCACGTTCGGCCTGCTCGATCAGATCTTCCGGACGGCCCAGCGGGCGCACGGCGCGCAACGCATCCTCCGTGGCGCCGTCCCGCGCCTCGGTCTCGCCGGTCTCGGGCGCTGCCTCTGCAGGGGCCCGACGCGGCGGGCGTTGCGGCGGCGGGCCGGTGAAGACGCGGTGCCCGTCGGGCGAGATCGCGCCCTCGGGCGTGGCCCGGACCAGCCCGCTTGGATCGAGGTCGAAGCGAGTGTCGGGGCCGGGCGGCAGGCGCACGGGCTCGAGCGCGATATCGTCGTTGAGACCTGGCGCCGCGGGCAGGGCGATGGCGTCGAGCTGCCCGACGGTTGGATCGACGGACGAGATGTAGACCGCATCGACATCGTCGCCGCCGGGCTGGCGCGGGGCGGTCGGGGCGCGTTGCCAGATACCGGTCGCAGCATAGCTTGCCGCCGCCTCTTCGGGCGACACCGCCTCGGCGACGGGCGCGGGTTCGGCAGGCGGGGCTGCCGCCTCGAACTCGGGCTCGGCCTCGACCTCCGGCTGTGGCTCTGGCGCCGGATCGGCGCTCAGGCCGGCGGTTTCCAGCTGCGTATCGGGCGCAACGGGCGCCTCTGGCTCTGCCTCCGCCAGCCCTGCCGCTTCGACGGGAGGGGCAGTGTCGGAGACCGCTTCGGCGGGGGCGCTCTCGGCGATGGCGGTATTGTCATCGGTGCTCTGGAACAGCCCCGAGATGCCGTCCTCCAAGAACACCGAGGCCCAGGCGGCGACGCCGGCGAGAAACAGCAGCAGCGCCGCGGTCAGCATCAGGCCGAGGAAGCGTGGCTTGCCACCGACCTCGTGCCCGCGGGCGCCGAACACCGTCATTCTGCGGCGCTCTTCCTCCGGGTCGACGGCGGCGGCCGCGCTGACCTGCGCCGTGGCGGGGCCGGGATCCTCACCGCGGTTGCGCCGCATGGCGGCAACCTGAAGCGGATCGCGCGCGGGTTTGGCGGGTTTGCTTGGCTCCCCGGCCGCGGCCGGCGCTTCCGCTTTCGGATTTTGTTTCAAGCCCTTGTCGGGGGTCTTTCGTGCCGTCTCCGGCTTGGCGGCAGCGCTGCGCGGCGTGGTCGCGCCGGCCGGGGCCTCTGCCCTGAGCGCTGGTGCGCTGCCCGGCGCGGGCGCCTCTGGCGCTGCGCTCAGGGCGGGTGCGGCGGCGGGTTTGGGCGGGACGCGGCTGGCCCTGATGCTCGAGAAGCTCGGGGCGGAGGGCTGTTCGGTGGTGGCAGACGGGGTCGGCAACACGGTGCGAGATGCCGGCAGCGGCGGCACGTCCGCATCGCTGCGTGCCTCGCCGCCCGGGCCGAAAGTGCCGCTGCCGAAGCTCGGCTGGGTCTCGGGCGCGGCCGGTTCCGGCGCCCTCTCGGGCGCTACGGGGCCGGCGTCGGGGAGGTCCGCAACAGGTGTCTCGGGCGCGATCGCGCTATCCGGCGCGGAGAGGTCCGGCCCGTCGGTGGCGTCGGGCGTGTCCTGTTCAGCCGCGGACGCCTCGGTGGCGGCCGTCTCTGGCATGGTCTCTGGGGCCTCTGGCACGGTCTCCGACGCGCGTTTGGCCGCTGCGGCCCAGGGGGCATCGGGCGTGGCATCTACGATCTCGATCGGTGTCCTGAGGCGCTCGGGCGTGGCGCCACTCCAGCCCGGTGCGGTGCCGAACCAGACGGTGCCCTCGAACGCGCCGTCTGGCGGCACCGTGGTGAAGGCCATCGCCGTGAAGCCGTGTGCCTGCACGAAGCTCTCGGCCTCGTCGAGCGTTTCCAGAGCCACCGCGGCCGCGCAGAGCCTGTCGCCCTTCAGCGTCCAGTCATGGCGCAATTCATCGACCGCGTAAGGCGTCGCGCCATCGAGCGCCGCCCCCACGGCGGCCTCGCGGGCGGCGTCGTCCGGTCCCGGATCGGCGAGGTCGAGAAAGCGGACCTGTTCGCTCGGCAGCACCAGAAGCACCTGCGCGCCATCGGCGGACAGGGCCGTGGCGCGGTCGCGCAGCGCCGCCAGCGACTGGTCCAGCTCGGCATCGTCAAAGGCCACACGGTCGATCTGCATCCAGCCGGTGACCGCCCGCCGAAGCAGAGCGATGCCGTCAAAGGACAGGGAAAGCGCGAAATTCGGTACCATGTCCGGTCTCTACCACTGCTCGGCTGTTTGTGGGAGTCTCCAGCCCTCGCATTGCAGACTACAGCAGCCTTCCGCCGAGCGGAAGAAAGCTTGCGGCGCAGAGCCTTGCGACATGGGGCTCGAGGCCCGATGTTGACGATATCTTTACCAGTCTCGAGGAGGATCCCATGCGTCGTCTGGCCCTGATCACCGCCTGCACGCTCATTTTGTCGGCAGGCGCCGGCTTTGCGCAGGACAGCGCGCCGAAGCTCACCGTCACGGGCGAGGGAGAGGCCGTCGCCGTGCCAGACATGGCCACGGTCAGCCTCGGCGTGAGTGCGCAGAACCCCGACCCCGGCGCCGCGATGAACGAGGCGTCCGAGGTCGCTGGGGCGATTCTCGCCCGGCTCGATGCCATGGGGATTGCCGCGCGCGACCGGCAGACCTCGGATGTCGGGCTGCAGCCGATCTGGAACAGCCATGATTCCGACCGCCCGCGCGAGATCACCGGCTACGAGGCGTCGAACCGGCTGACGGTGCGGGTGCGCGACCTCGATCAGCTTGGCGCGGTGCTGGGCGCGGTGACCGAGGATGGCGCCAACCGCCTCTCGGGGCTGAGCTTTGGCCTGCAGGATCCCGACCCGGTGAGCGAGGCCGCCCGGCGCGACGCCGTGGCAGATGCGATGGAGCGGGCGAAGGTGCTGGCCGAGGCAGCCGGGGTCACGCTCGGTCCGGTGCTGTCGATCTCCGAGTCCGGCGGCGGCTACGCGCCGTCTCCGATGCCGATGATGGAGGCCCGGGTGGCTGCGGCGCCGATCGCCGCGGGCGAATCCACCATCAATGCCCGGGTGACCATGGTGTTCGAACTCGCCGAGTAGGTCCGACCTGAAAAGGGGGAAGCGCCGCGGCGCTTCCCCCTTCGTCCAAGACGTGACGCGCGATCAGCCGGCCTGCGCGAGCGCCTGATCGAGATCTGCGATCAGGTCCTCCGGATCCTCGATGCCGATCGAGATCCGCACCACGTTCGGCGCCGCTCCGGCGGCGATCTGCTGCTCCTCGCTGAGCTGGCGGTGGGTGGTCGAGGCCGAGTGGATCACCAGGCTGCGCGCATCGCCGAGATTGGCCACGTGGCTGAAGATCTGCAGTGCATCGACGAATTTCGTGCAACTCTCGTAGCCGCCCTTGAGCGCCACGGTGAACAGCCCACCGGCCCCGTTGGGGCAGATCTTGGCGACGCGGTCATTGTAGGGCGAGGAGGGCAGACCGGCATAGGTCACCCGCTCGACCGCCGGATGGTTCTCCAGCCAGGCCGCAACGCGCTGGGCGTTCTCCACGTGTCTCTGCATCCGCAGGCTCAGGGTCTCGATGCCCATCAGCGTGTAATGCGCGCCTTGCGGGTTCATCGTCATGCCGAGATCGCGCAGGCCAATGGCGATGGAGTGGAAGGTGAAGGCGAGCGAGCCGAAGGTCTCGTGGAACTTGAGCCCGTGATAGGCGGGCTCGGGTTCGGAGAGAGAGGGGAACTTGCCCGAGGCGGACCAGTCGAACGTGCCCGAGTCGATCACCGCGCCGCCGGTCACCGTGCCGTTGCCGGTCATGTACTTGGTCAGCGAATGGACCACCAGCGTGGCGCCATGCTCGATCGGTCGGCACAGGTACGGCGTGGCCGAGGTGTTGTCGACGATCAGCGGCAGCCCGGCCTTGTCGGCGATGGCGGCGATGGCATCGAGATCGGTGATGTAGCCGCCCGGGTTGGCGATGCTCTCGCAGAACACCGCGCGGGTGTTGTCGTCGATCGCGGCCTCGACGGCGCCGAGATCGTCGAAATCGACGAATTTGCACGACCAGCCAAAGCGCTTGATGGTCTGGCTGAACTGGGTGATCGTTCCGCCATAAGCCCTTGTGGAAGCGACGATGTTGAGCCCCGGACCCATCAGCGGGAAGAGCGCCATGATCTGCGCCGCGTGGCCCGAAGAGCAGCACACCGCGCCCGCGCCACCCTCGAGCGTCGCGACCCGCTCCTGCAGCGCCGCCACCGTCGGATTGGTCAGGCGGGAGTAGATGTAGCCGACCTCCTGCAGGTTGAAGAGCGCCGCCGCGTGGTCGGCATCGCGGAACACGTAGGCGGTGGTCTGGTAGATCGGGGTCTGCCGCGCGCCGGTGGCCGGGTCGGGCCGGGCGCCCGCGTGCACCTGCAGCGTATCGAAGCCGTGTGTCATGAAATCCTCCCTGATGATCCCTCGACCATAGGCCTAGGCCATTGCGGGGCGCCCCACAATATCCGTCGTCTCGTTTCTCTCCGGACCGGCGCTGCGCTCCTTTCTGACGCGCCGCACGGGCGGGCGGGAACGGCCTGCCTCCGGCGGGAGTATTTTTGACGAAGAGAAGCCAGGGGCGCGGCGCTTCTGACTTCTTTGGTTCAAAAATACCTCGGGGGGTGAATTGGCCGCAGGCCAAGAGGGCGCTGGCCCCCTTTACCCCTCCTCATCCTGCGCTAGGCTCCGGGCAGACGCATTCAAACAAGGATGGATTCATGAAACTCATATGGCTTGGGCATGGCAGCTTCCGAATCGAGATCGAAGATCAGGTTCTTCTGATCGACCCGTGGGTCACCGGCAATCCGATGATGCCCGACGAGCGCATCGAGGAGGCGCTGGACGGCGCCACGCAGATCCTGATGACACACGGTCATTTCGACCACACCAACGACTGCGTCCAGCTCTCGAAGGACAGGTCGCTGCCGGTTTCGGGTATCTTCGAACTGGTCAACCTGCTCGAGAGCCAGGGCGCGGTGGCGGGCCAGGCCTTCAACAAGGGCGGCACGGCGCAGTTCGGCAAGGTCTCGGTCAGCATGGTGCCCGCCTCGCACAGCTCGTCGATGGTGGTCGATGGCGTCGCCCAGTACACGGGCATGGAAACCGGCTTCATCATCCGCGGCGAGGGCACGACGATCTACTTCTCGGGCGATACCACGATCATGGCCGACATGAGCTGGATCGGCGCCTACTACAAGCCCGACATCGGTATCCTCAGCGCCGGCGGCTACTACACCATGGACATGGAGATGGCAGCCTGGGCCGCGAAGACCTACTTCGACTTCAAGACCGTGATCCCCATGCATTACCGCACCTTCCCGGCGCTCGCGCAGTCGGCCGAGGCGCTGGCCGCGGGCCTGCCCGGCGTTCAGGTCGTCGAGCCGCAGGTGCTGGAGGCGATCCCGCTCTGAGGGGCACACCCCGGGTTCCCGGCGCGCCCCGCCCTGCCTATAGTGCGGGCAAAACAAGCGGGGCGCGCGCAGCGATATGATCGGCACAGGAACGAGCGAGGGCGCTGGCCCGGTCAACGTGATGATCGTGGGCCAGGCCGGACGTCTGCAATACGAGGCGCTGCTCTTCGCCCTGTCGCTGGCGCTCACCACGCCCGCGCGCCGCGCCAGGCTCTACGTCGCCGAGCCGCAGCCCGGCGATCTCTGGCCACTCGATCCGCGCATCGACGACCCCGAGCTGCGCGCGCTACTCGAGGCGCAGGGCGCCGAGATCCTGCCCTTCGAGAGCCTGCATTTCGGTGCCGCCTACGCCTATGGCAACAAGATCGAGGCACTGCTCTCCATGCCGGAGGGCGAGCCCTTCGTGTTCTTCGACACCGACACGCTGATCCTTGACGATCTGGCCCGCGTGCCGTTCGACTTCGCGCGCCCGACCGCGTCGCTCCGGCGCGAAGGCACCTGGCCGCAGATCGAGCTCTACGGCCCCGGATATACCGAGACCTGGAAGGCGCTCTACGACCGCTTCGGTCTTGATTTCGAGAGCTCGCTCGACCTGCGCTGGCCCGACGAGTACTGGCAGCGCTACCTCTACTTCAACGCAGGTTTCTTCTTCGGCGCCTGCCCGCGCCGCTTCGGGCGGCGCTTCTTGGACTATGCGCTCGCGATCCGCGACGACCCGCCGCCCGAGCTGGTCTGTCAGAGCCTCGATCCGTGGCTCGACCAGGTGGCCTTGCCGCTGGTGATCCAGTCCTGTGGCGGCGGGCGGGACACGCTGCCGGACGGGCTCATTGATGGCGCGGTGAGCTGCCATTACCGCACGCTGCCACTGCTCTACGCACGCGAAAGCGACGCGGTGGTGGATTGGCTCGAGGAGATCACCGCGCCGAACCGGATCAAGAAGGTGCTGAAGCAATACGAGCCGATCAAGCGCATGGTCTACCAGGGGCGGGGGCGCAAGGCGCGGGCGCTGTTCGATCGGGACGACCTGCCCCGGCGCGAGCAGGGGTTTCGCAACCGGCTCAAGCGCGAGGGCTTCTGGATGCGCTGAGGCGGGACGCACGGACCCGACCGCGCCTCCTCGTATCGCGGCCACTCCCCGCTGCCAGTTGCAGGGGGCCAGCCCCCTCTTGGCGCTGTGCGCCAATTCACCCCGAGGTATTTTTGAACCAAAGAAGGCAGGAGCGCCGCGCCCCTGGCTTCTCTTCGTCAAAAATACTCCCGCCGGAGGCAGGCCGGGCGTGTCCGCCGGCGCGCCGTCTCAGAAAAGGGTGCCGGTTCAGTAAGCAGGGTATTTCGCGGCGAGCCCTGCCATGAGACTGCGGTCGGTCTCGTCGAGAGGGCCGCGCGCGCCGGGTCGGAAGCGGTCGCGGAAGGCGGCGAGCAGCGCGTCGTGGCGGTCGGCCTCTACGCGGTAGCCAACGCGATGCGCATTGGCATGGAAATCACCGGGTGCCGCGGGGGCGGCGCAGATGGCGAGACCTCGCCGGGCAAGCCGCGCCCAGTCGAAGCGCGGGCCGGGATCGATCTTGCGCCCGGGCGTCATGTCGGAATGGCCGATCACCCGCTCGGGCGGAATGCGCCAGCGCTGCAGGATCCCGGCGAGCAGGGTTTCGAGCGCCGCCATCTGCGGCTCCGGGAACGGCTCGGCGCCGGTGTTGGCGATCTCGATGCCGATCGAACGCGAGTTCACTTCCGCGACGCTGCCCCAAGCGCCAAGGCCCGCGTGCCAGGCGCGCATGTCCTCGCGCACCAGTTGCCAGACGGTGCCTTGCCGGCCGATCACGTAATGCGCTGAAACACCGGCATCGGGGTGGCAGAGCCAGTCGCGCGCGCCTTTGGCGCTTGCCATGGCGGTGTAGTGCAGCACGACGATGTCGGGCACCGCGCCATCACGGCGCGGGCCGAAATTGTCGCTCGGGTGCCAGAGCGGTGTCAGCCCCCGCGCGCCGCGCGGAATGGCGCGGGGTCCCATGCGCAGGCAAAGCCGTCGCCGTCGGGGTCGAGTCCGCGGCGGTCGCGCTGCGGACCGCCCATCGACAGGAAGGCCTCCTGCGCGAGGTCGGAGGAGTTGTAGGCACCACAGGCGCGCGGCACCGGGTTGCCGTCATAGCGGCCGGACCGGTCGTAGAGCGGCACGCCCTTGGGGTTGGTGGTCTGCAGCGCGTAGGCCACGATGTTGGGCGCGCTGCTGTTCGGCCGCGGCGGCAGGTCGGTCGGCGCGATGACCTGGTACTGGGCCCGGTTCTGGGCGATCAGCGCGGCGTCGTCCTCGATGTCGCGCTGCGCCGAGACCGCATCGAAATTGTTCTCGTTCGAGATCCCGTCAGCGCCGGTCACCACCTCGGGCGCGGCGTTCTGCGGCGAGGCCTGTACCGGGGCGATGCCGGAATTCTGGGCCGCTGCGCTGGCGGCGGCCTCGGCCTCGAGGTCGTTGCCGTCAAGCGAGCGGGTCTCGACCGGCGAGGGTGCGCGCACGGTCACGGTGCCGTCGGGCTGGGCCTGCACCTGACGCTCGGCGTAGGTCTGGTAATCGTCGAAGCCGACGCCGGCGCCGCTGTCGGGCACCGAGCCTCCGGCGCAGGCGGACAGCGCCATCGCTGCCACGCCGAGAAGGAATGCCGATCTCATCATCTTGCCCGTCACCTCTCTTGCGGTGCTGTTACCACCATTTCGCGGGCTTCTCCACGAAGCCGGCCGCGCGCTCGAGCGCGTAGGCGGTGTTCAGCAGATCCCCTTCTTCCCACGGCCGCCCGATCAGCTGCAGCCCCAGCGGCAGGCCCTGCTTGTCCAGACCCGCCGGAACACTAACGCCCGGGAGGCCGGCAAGGTTCACCGTCACGGTGAAGACGTCGTTGAGATACATCTGCACCGGGTCCGCGTCCTGCATCTCGCCAAGCCCGAACGCTGCCGAGGGGGTGGCCGGGGTCAGGATCGCGTCGACGCCCTGCGCGAAGACGTCTTCGAAGTCCTTCTTGATCAGCGTGCGGACCTTGCGGGCGCGGTTGTAATAGGCATCGTAAAAGCCCGCCGAGAGCACGTATGTGCCGACCATGACGCGGCGCTGCACCTCGGGGCCGAAGCCCTCGGCGCGGGTCTTCTCGTACATGTCGTTGATGCCCTCGCCGGCGGCGAGCGTGGCGCGGTGGCCATAGCGCACGCCGTCATAGCGGGCCAGGTTCGACGACGCTTCCGCGGGCGCGATCACGTAATAGGCGGGCAGCGCGTACTTGGTGTGCGGCAGCGAGATGTCGACGATCTTGGCGCCCGCATCGGCCAGCATCTCGCGGCCCCGGGCCCAGAGCGCCTCGATCTCCTCGGGCATGCCCTCCATGTGGTATTCGCGCGGAATGCCGATGGTCTTGCCCTTGATGTCGCCGGTCAGCATGGCCTCGAAATCCGGAACAGGCAGGTCTGCAGAGGTCGAATCCTTGGGATCGTGGCCGCACATTGCCTGCAGCAGGATGGCGGCGTCGCGCACGTCCTTGGTCATTGGGCCGGCCTGGTCGAGCGAAGAGGCGAAGGCCACGATGCCCCAGCGCGAGCAGCGCCCGTAGGTCGGCTTGATGCCGGTGATACCGGTGAAGGCGGCGGGCTGGCGGATCGAGCCGCCGGTGTCGGTGCCGGTGGCGGCGAGGCAGAGATCCGCCGCGACCGCGGCCGCCGAGCCGCCCGACGAGCCGCCGGGGGTGAGCTGGCTGTCGTTATTGCCGCGGCGCCACGGGTTGACCGCGTTGCCGTAACAGGAGGTCTCGTTGCTGCTCCCCATGGCAAACTCGTCCATGTTGAGCTTGCCGAGCATCACCGCGCCGGCATCGAAGAGCTGCGTGGTGACGGTGGATTCGTATTCCGGCTTGAAGCCCTCGAGGATCCGCGAGGCGGCCTGCGAGGCGACGCCACGGGTGCAGAACAGATCCTTGATGCCCATCGGGATGCCGCACATGGCGGGGGCGTCGCCGGCCTTGATGCGGTCATCGGCGGCTTTCGCCTGCTCGATGGCGATCTCGGGCGTCTTGTGGACATAGGCGTTGAGCGCCCCGGCGCCCTCGATGGCACCCAGGCAGGCTTCGGTCAGCTCGACCGAGGTCACGTCTCCGGCGCGCAGCGCGTCGCGCGCCTCGGCCACCTTCATCTTCGTCAGATCGCTCATTCCACCACCTTCGGCACGGCAAAGAAGCCCTCGCGGGCATCGGGGGCGTTGGACAGGACCTTGTCCTGCTGGTTGCCATCGGTCACGCCGTCCTGGCGGCGCTTCAGGCGCATCGGGGTCACCGAAACCATCGGCTCGACGCCATCGACGTCGACCTCGTTGAGCTGTTCGATGAACTCGAGAATGTTCGAGAATTCCTGTGCCAGCGCCGGAAGCTGGTCGTCCTCGACCCGGATCCGGGCGAGCTTGGCCACGCGGGCGGCGGTGTCGGTGTCGATCGACATCGGGAGGCTCCCCTGTCTGCAAATGTCCGCAAAACTTTCGCCCGCTTTACCGCCGCAGCCGCGCCGCCGCAAGCGCCCGAGCCGGATGCCGGGTCGATGGGGGGGCAAATCTCGCACGCGAGGCCATAAGTGGCGCCCGGCCGCAGGGGACCGCCTGCCTCCGGCGGGAGTATTTTTGACGAAGAGAAGCTTGGGGCGCAGCGCTCATGTCTTCTTCTGGCGTCAAATATCCCGGGGGTGAATTGGCGCAAAGCGCCAAGAGGGGGCAGCGCCCCCGTCCGCCCCTCGCCAAGCAGTGCGGCGGTGCTCACTCGAGCGAGTAGGGCAACACGTCGCGGCGATCGGGGCGAATGGAGAGGCGCTTTTCCAGCGGCGGGACCGAGCGCTGGTGGCAGTCGGTGCGCTCGCAGATCCGGCAGGAGATGCCGATCGGCTCGAAGGCACCGTCGCGGGCGAGGTCGAGACCGTCTGCGTAGACCAGCGCGCCAGCGTGCTTGACCTCGCAGCCGAGTGCCATGGCGTAGCGCCGCACCGGCGCACCGAAATGGCCGCCGCGCTTGGTCACGTCTCGTGCCAGCAGCACGTAGCGAACGCCGTCCGGGGTCTCGGCCAGCTGGCGCAGGAAGCGGCCCGGCGTCTCGAAGGCGCGGTGCACGTTCCACAGCGGGCAGGCGCCGCCGAAGCGGGCGAATTGCAGCCGCGTCGCGGAGTGTCGCTTGGTGATCGTGCCGGCCTGGTCGACGCGGGCGAAGAAGAACGGGATGCCCTTGGCGCCGGGCCGTTGCAGGGTCGAGAGCCGGTGCGCCACCTGCTCGATCGAGGCGCCGAAGCGCGCGGCCAGCAGCTCGAGATCGTGGCGGGTTTCCTGTGCCGCGGCGAGAAACGCACCATAGGGCATCATCGCGGCGCCGGCGAAGTAATTGGCGAGGCCGAGCTTGGCGATGGCGCGGGCGGCGTCGGACTGAAAGCGGGCGAGATCCAGCGTCGCCTCGAGCAGATCGTTCTGGCGCAGGAGCGCCACCTGCACCAGCAGCTGGAAGTTCTGTGTCTCGGGCGGCACCAGGTTCGACAGGGTCAGCAGCTTGCGCTCCGCATCATAGGCGCGCAGCGAGCTGGTCTTCGCGGTCTCGACCGCCACGCCGCGTTCGCGCAGGCGGGCCACCAGCGCGCCGCGCAGATCGCCCTTGAGCATGTTGGCGAAATGCTCCGCCGCCCGGTCCACCGCGTCGATGTAGTTGTCGCAGTAGTGGAAGAAGTCGCGCACCTCCTCCCACGGGCTGGGCTGCAGCTGCGCATCCTCGCGCCCCAGCGCCTCGTCAAGCGAGGCGAGCCGCTCGTGGGTCTGGCGGTAGGCGCGGTGCAGTTCGAGAAAGGCACGCGCCAGCGCCGGCGCGTTCGAAGCGGTGAGGCGCAGATCGGCCAGCGGCGGGCTTTCGCCAAAGATCGGATCGGCCAGCGCCTCGCGCATGTCCGAGACCAGCCGCTCGCTGTCGCCCTGACCAAGCTCGGTGACGTCGAAGCCGAATTCCTGCGCCAGCGCCAGCACCACCGTGGTCGAGACCGGGCGGTTGTTGTTCTCCATCTGGTTCAGATAGGGCAGGGAGATCCCCAGCTTGCCGGCGAAATCCTTCTGTGTCAGCCCGAGCCGGCCGCGCAGGTCGCGCAGCTTGGCCCCGGCATAGAGCTTGCGTGTGGCCATCGGTCCCCCTCCCGCGGTGTTTGCAGCTTAGCGCATTGTAAAGCGCTAGTTTGCAAATTTCGCGGGCGGGGTCCAGTGCTGCCGGGCGCGGGCGGCGCTTACTCTGCCGCCACCGCTCCGGCACCGGGGATGTAGTTGAGGATCGGTGCCAGCCAGCGCTCGACCTCCTCGACCGCCATGCCCTTGCGCGCGGCATAGTCCTGCACCTGGTCTCGCTCGACCTTGGCGACGCCGAAATAGTAGCTGTCGGGGTGGGCGATGTAGAGCCCCGAGACCGAGGAGCCGGGCCACATGGCGTAGCTCTCGGTGAGCTCGACCCCGGTGGCATTGGTGGCATCGAGCAGCTCGAAGAGCGTGGTCTTCTCGGTGTGGTCGGGCTGCGCCGGATAGCCCGGGGCCGGGCGGATCCCGGCGTATTTCTCGGAGATCAGCTCGGCATTGTCGAACGCCTCGTCCGGCGCGTAGCCCCAGAGCTCCTTGCGCACGCGCTCGTGCAGGCGCTCGGCCATGGCCTCGGCAAAGCGGTCGGCCAGCGCCTTGACCATGATCGAGGAGTAATCGTCGTGCTCGGCCTCGAACGCCTTGGCGATGCGCTCTTCCTCGATGCCTGCGGTCACGACGAAGCCGCCGACATGGTCGGGCCGGCCCTCGGGTGCCACGAAATCCGACAGCGCCACGTTGGGCCGGTCGCCGCGCTTGGCGGTCTGCTGGCGCAGGGTGTAGAAGGTGGCCAGTTCCTCGACGCGGTCCTCGCCCTTGAAGAGACGGATGTCGTCGCCCACGGCGTTGGCCGGCCAGAAGCCAACAACGGCGCGGGGATGGAACCACTTCTCGGCGATGATCTTCTCCAGCATCGCCTGCGCGTCGGCAAACAGCGCGCGCGCGGCCTCGCCCTGTTTCTCGTCGTCGAGGATCTTGGGATAGACGCCCTTCATCTCCCATGTCTGGAAGAACGGCGTCCAATCGATGTAGCGCGCGAGCTCGGCCAGATCCCAGTCCTCGACCACCTTGCTGCCGAGGAAGGAAGGGGCAGGGGCGTGGTTGCCGAAATCGAGCTTGAGCGCGTTGTCGCGCGCCTGCTCGACCGAGATGCGCTTCTTGGCGAGCTCGGCGCGGGCGTGCTTGTCCGCCACGTCGGCATATTCGGTCTGGATGTTGGCCACGTAGTCGGGCTTTTGCGTCGCGGACAGCAGCGAGGAGACCACGCTCACCGCGCGGCTAGCATCGGTGACGTAGACCGCCTGGCCCTTGCCGTAGCGCGGGTGGATCTTCACCGCCGTATGCACGCGCGAGGTGGTGGCGCCGCCGATCAGCAGCGGGATGTCGAAGCCTTCGCGCTCCATCTCTGAGGCCACGTGGACCATCTCGTCGAGCGAGGGCGTGATCAGGCCCGAGAGGCCGATCACGTCGACATTCTGCTCCTTCGCGGTGGCGAGGATCTTTTCCGCCGGGACCATGACGCCAAGGTCGATGATCTCGTAATTGTTGCAGGCCAGCACGACGCCCACGATATTCTTGCCGATGTCGTGCACGTCGCCCTTCACCGTGGCCATGAGCACCTTGCCGGCGGCCTCGCGCTCGGTGCCGCCGCCGAGGCGCTTTTCCTCTTCCATGTAGGGCAGCAGCACGGCAACCGCCTGCTTCATCACGCGGGCCGATTTCACCACCTGCGGCAGGAACATCTTGCCGGCGCCGAAGAGGTCGCCGACCACGTTCATGCCCGCCATCAGCGGACCCTCGATGACGTGCAGGGGGCGCTCGGCGGCCTGCCGGGCTTCCTCGGTGTCGCCCTCGATGAACTCGGTGATGCCGTTGACCAGCGCGTGCTCGAGCCGCTTCTCGACCGGCAGCTCGCGCCAGCTCATGTCCTTTTCGCGGCCCTTGGCGCCGCCCTGTCCGCGATAGCGCTCGGCGATGTCGAGCATGTTCTCGGTGGCGGTGCCGCCATTGGCGGGGGTGCGGTTCAGCACCACGTCCTCGCAGGCCTCGCGCAGGTCGGGGTCGATCTGGTCATAGACCGCAAGCTGGCCTGCGTTGACGATGCCCATGTCCATGCCGTTCTGGATGGCGTGGTAGAGGAACACCGCGTGCATCGCCTCGCGCACCGGCTCGTTGCCGCGGAACGAGAAGGACAGGTTCGACACCCCGCCCGAGATGTGCACATGCGGGCAGTCGGTGGTGATGCGGCGCGTCGCCTCGATGAAGTCGACGCCGTAATTGTCATGCTCTTCAATGCCGGTGGCGACGGCAAAGACGTTGGGGTCGAAGATGATGTCCTCGGGCGGGAAGCCGACCTTCTCGGTCAGCAGCCTGTAGGCGCGGGTGCAGATCTCGACCTTGCGGTCCTCGGTATCGGCCTGGCCCGTCTCATCAAAGGCCATGACGATGACCGCGGCCCCGTAGCGGCGGCAGAGCGTGGCCTGCTCGAGGAAGGCCTCTTCGCCCTCCTTCATCGAGATCGAGTTAACCACGGGCTTGCCCTGCACGCATTTCAGCCCGGCCTCGATGATCTCCCACTTGGAGCTGTCGATCATGATCGGCACGCGGGCGATGTCGGGCTCGGCGGCGATCAGGTTGAGGAACTCGACCATCGCCTGCTGGCTGTCGATCAGGCCCTCATCCATGTTCACGTCGATGATCTGGGCGCCGTTCTCGACCTGGTCGCGGGCCACGTCGAGCGCGGTGGCATAATCGGCATTGGTGATCAGCTTACGGAACTTGGCGGAGCCCGTGACATTGGTCCGCTCGCCCACGTTGACGAAGGGGATGTCCTCGGTCAGCACGAACGGCTCGAGCCCCGACAGGCGCATCAGCGGCTTGGGCTGGGGGATCTCGCGCGGGGCGAATCCCTCGACCGCCTTGGCGATGGCGCGGATGTGCTCATAGGTCGAGCCGCAGCAGCCGCCCACCACGTTGAGCAGACCTTCCTTCGCAAAGCCCGCGATCTGCGCGGCCATCTGCTCGGGGGTTTCGTCATACTCGCCCATCTCGTTGGGCAGGCCGGCGTTGGGGTAGGCGCAGATCAGCGTGTCGGCCACGCCCGAGATCTCGGCCAGGTGCGGACGCATCGCCTCGGCGCCGAGGGCGCAGTTGAGACCGATGGTGAAGGGCTCGGCATGGCGCACCGAATGCCAGAAGGCGGTGGGCGTCTGGCCCGAGAGGGTGCGGCCCGACAGGTCGGTGATGGTGCCCGAGATCATCACCGGCAGACGCTCTCCGCGCTCGGCGAAGACCTCTTCGCAGGCAAAGATCGCGGCCTTGGCGTTGAGCGTGTCGAAGATCGTCTCGATCAGCAGCAGGTCGGCGCCGCCGTCGATCAGGGCGCGCGCCTGATCCGCATAGGCGATGCGCAATTGATCAAACGTGACAGCACGATAGCCGGGGTTGTTCACGTCCGGACTGATCGAGGCGGTGCGGTTGGTCGGCCCGAGTGCGCCGGCCACGAAGCGGGGGCGGCCATCCTCGGCCTCGGCCCGGTCCATCGCCCGACGGGCCAGCCGCGCGCCTTGGAAGTTGAGGTCGTAGACCGCGCCCTCCATGGCGTAATCGGCCTGCGCGATGGTGGTCGAGGAGAAGGTGTTGGTCTCGGCGATATCGGCGCCCGCCATGGCGTAGAGATAGTGGATCTCCTCGATCGCCTCGGGCTTGGTGAGGTTGAGGAGGTCGTTGTTGCCCTGCTGCGGCTTGTCGCTGTCATGCGGCAGGTGGCAGCTGCAGGCGCCCCCGCCGCAGCCCTGAAAATCGCCCTCCGACAGGCCGAGTTGCTGGATCTGCGTGCCCATTGCGCCGTCGAGGATCAGGATGCGCTCACGCGCGGCCGCGTGCAGGCGGTCGAAGACGGGAGAACGGGTCGGGGCGGTGCTGGACATGGGATTTCGGCTTTCCGGGCTGTTTGGCGGCCTACCTATATGCTGGGCGTAGCTAAGGCCAATTCATAATGGTCAAGGGGATCATGAGGCGCGTTCACATTGTGGGCGGGCAGGGTGCACGCTCACGGTTTTGCGATCCATTCTCATTTGCATCATTGACACTTGCGAATGGCTCGCATTTACATGGCGGAAAGACCGACCGCTCACCGAGGAGACGCCACATGTTCAGACCCAAAATCGGGCTCGCCACCGCCTCGATGCTCACGCTCTTGCTGGCGCAGGCCGCCAATGCCGACGAAAAGCTCAAGGTGGTGACGACCTTCACGGTGCTGGCCGACATGGCGCAGAACGTGGCTGGCGATGCCGCCGAGGTGGTCTCGATCACCAAGCCCGGCGCCGAGATCCACGGCTACGAGCCCACGCCGCGCGACATCGTCGGCGCCCATGACGCCGACCTGATCCTTTGGAACGGGCTGAACCTCGAGCTGTGGTTCGAGCAGTTCCTGCGCAATCTCGGCGATCTGCCCTCGGCCACGCTGAGCGAGGGGATCGATCCCATCGCGATCGCGCAGGGCGCCTACGAGGGCAAGGCCAACCCGCACGCGTGGATGGGGCTCGACAACGCGCAGGTCTATGTCGACAACATCGCCGCCGCGCTGAGCGAACACGATCCCGACAATGCCGAGACCTACGAGGCCAACGCCGCGGCCTACAAGCAGGAGCTGCGCGACACGCTCGAGCCGCTGCGGGCGAAGATCGCCGAGATCCCCGAGGACAAGCGTTGGCTGGTCACCTGCGAGGGCGCCTTCAGCTATCTCGCCCGCGATTTCGGCATGAAGGAGCTGTATCTCTGGCCGATGAACGCCGATCAGACCGGCACGCCGCAGCAGGTGCGGGCGGTGATCGACGGGGTGAAGACGCACGAAATTCCGGCGGTGTTCTGTGAGAGCACGGTCAACACCGCGCCCGCAGAGCAGGTGGCGCGCGAAACCGGTGCAGATTACGGCGGCGTGCTCTATGTCGATAGCCTGAGCGATGCCGACGGCCCGGTGCCGACCTACCTGGATCTGCTGAAGGTGACCTCGCAGACCATCGCCGACGGGCTCACCGGGGCCGGCAACTGAGACTGCGAAAGAGGACCGAGATGCGCGACAGCCAGACCGCGACAGACGCCGAGACGGCCGCGGGCGGCGGGATTTCCGCCCGCGACGTCACCGTGTCCTACCGCAACGGCCATACCGCCCTGCGCCATGCCAGCTTCGAGATCCCGCGCGGCACCGTCACGGCGCTTGTGGGCGTGAACGGGGCGGGCAAGTCGACGCTGTTCAAGGCGATCATGGGCTTCGTGCCGGCAGCGGCGGGTGAGATATCCTTGCTTGGCATGTCGGTGAAGGAGGCGCTCAAGCGCAACCTCGTGGCCTATGTGCCGCAATCGGAAGAGGTCGACTGGTCCTTCCCGGTGCTGGTCGAGGACGTGGTGATGATGGGCCGTTACGGCCACATGGGGTTTCTTCGCCGGCCCAGGCGCGCCGATCACGAGGCGGTGGCCGAGGCGCTGGCGCGGGTCAACATGCAGGACTTCCGCCATCGCCAGATCGGCGAGCTCTCCGGCGGGCAGCGCAAGCGCGTGTTCCTTGCCCGGGCGCTGGCGCAGGAAGGGCAGGTGATCCTGCTCGACGAGCCCTTCACCGGCGTCGACGTGAAGACCGAGGAGCAGATCATCGCGCTGCTGCGCGCGCTGCGCGACGAGGGGCGGGTGATGCTGGTCTCGACCCACAATCTCGGCTCGGTGCCCGAGTTCTGCGACCGCACCGTGCTGGTCAAGGGCACGGTGCTGGCCTTTGGGCCGACCGAGACCACCTTCACCCGCGCCAATCTCGAGGCGGCCTTCGGGGGCGTGCTGCGGCACTTCACGCTGGGTGGCGACGCGCTGCACGACGATGACGATGCCCGCCGGGTCACCATCTTTTCCGACGATGAACGCCCTCTGGTGCAGTACGGCGACGAGATGCGCACCCGTGAGGCGGGCAAATGAGCCGTCTCCCGAACGCAACCCTGCTCGATGATCTGACATGCCGTGGCGGGGAGGTGCCGCGATGAGCGTTCTACTCGAGCCGTTCTCCTATGGGTACATGACCAACGCCATGTGGGTCTCGGCCCTGGTGGGCGGGGTCTGCGCCTTCCTGTCCTCCTACCTGATGCTCAAGGGCTGGTCGCTGATCGGCGACGCGCTGTCGCACGCGGTGGTGCCCGGCGTCGCCGGGGCCTACATGCTGGGCCTGCCGTTCGCGCTGGGCGCCTTCATTTCCGGGGGCCTCGCGGCGGGGGCGATGCTGTTCCTTTCGGGCCGCTCGGGGCTGAAGATCGACGTGGTGATCGGGTTGATCTTCACCTCGTTCTTCGGGCTCGGCCTGTTCATGGTCTCGGTCAACCCGGTCTCGGTGTCGATCCAGACCATCACAATGGGCAATATCCTTGCCATCACGCCCGCCGACACGCTGCAGCTGGTGCTGATCGGGGCGATCTCGCTCGTGGTGCTGCTGGCCAAGTGGAAGGATCTCATGGTCGTCTTCTTCGACGAGAGCCATGCCCAGAGCGTCGGTCTGCGGCCGGGGCTCTTGAAGGCGGTGTTCTTCACGCTGCTCTCGGCCTCGGTGGTGGCGGCGATGCAGACCGTGGGGGCGTTTCTCGTCATCGCCATGGTGGTGACGCCCGGCGCCACCGCCTACCTGCTCTGCGACCGCTTCCCGCGGCTGATCCTGCTGTCGGTGAGCATCGGGGCGCTGACCAGCTTCACCGGCGCCTATCTGAGCTATTTCCTCGACGGCGCCACGGGCGGCGTCATCGTGGTGCTGCAGACGCTGATCTTCCTCGCCGCCTTTGTCTTCGCGCCCAAGCACGGCATGCTGGCCGCGCGACGCAAGGCGCGGCAGGCGCTGCGTGAGGACCGGACGCAGGAGGGCGCAGCATGAGCGAGCTTCTTCTGCCGTTCCAGTTTCCGTTCATGCAGAACGCCTTCCTGATCTGTGTCTTCGTGGCGATCCCCACGGCGCTGCTGTCGTGCTTCCTCGTGCTCAAGGGCTGGGCGCTGATGGGAGACGCCATCAGCCACGCCATCCTGCCCGGCGTGGTGCTGGCCTATATTGCCGGGCTGCCGCTGATCGTCGGCGCATTCGGGGCGGGGATGCTCACCGCCACAGCGACCGGCTTTCTGGCCGAGAACAGCCGGGTCAAGCAGGACACGGTGATGGGCGTGGTGTTCTCGGGCATGTTCGGGCTTGGCATCGTGCTCTACACGCAGGTGCAGACCAACGTGCATCTCGACCATATCCTCTTCGGCAACATGCTGGGGGTAGGCCCGTCCGATCTGTGGACTGCCGGCAGCATCTCGGTGCTTGTGACCCTGGGGGTGGCTCTGTTCTGGAAGGACCTGCTGCTGCACGCCTTCGATCCGGCGCAGGCACGTGCCTCGGGGCTGCGGGTGGGCTGGCTGCATTACGGGCTGCTCACTGCGCTCTCGCTGACCATCGTCGCGACGCTCACCGCCACCGGTCTGATCCTCGCGGTGGGCCTGCTGATCGCACCGGGCGCCATCGGCTTCCTGATCTGCCGGCGCTTCGGCGGCATGATGATCGCCGCGACGCTGGCCTGCCTGCTGTCGATGCTCGCGGGCACCTATGCCAGCTTCTTCCTCGACAGCGCACCGGCGCCGACGATCATCCTGATCCTCACGGCGCTGTTCCTGGTGGCCTTCGTGCGGCGCCTTGCGCTCACCCGTCGGGCGGCGCGCACGGCTGGCTGAGGCGGAGCGTCCGGCATCGGGCGCCGCCGGACAAAACTGTCAAGATCCTGTAACGTGTCTGTTACATTGCACGGGCAATCGGAGCGCGAGCAATAGACGCCCCCGGCAGCGTGCCGGCCGTTACAAGACAGGAGCAAGCTCGCCCATGAAACGCACCCTGATTTCCGCCATCGCCCTCAGCGCCGCCACTGCAGCGTCGGCCCAAACCGCCGACCTGCCGCAGGCCGGCAGCGAATGGTTCACCGCCGGCCAGGAGGCCATCCAGGCCATCCTCGACCGTCAGGACAACACCAACACCGCCAAGAACGTGATCGTGCTGGTGGCAGACGGCAACGGTGTCGGCACCAACTACGCGACCCGCGTCTTCGCCGGTCAGCAGGAAGGCAAGCTCGGCGAAGAGCACGTGCTGCCCTACGAAACGCCCGACTACCACGCCGCCCTCGTCAAGACCTACAACATCAACGCCCAGACGCCGGACTCCGCTCCGACCGCCGGCGCGATGAACACCGGCGTGAAGCAGCGCTTCAACCTGATCAACCTCGGCGGTGACGCGATCCATGACGATTGCTCGACCGTGGCCGGCAACGAGCTGACCACTTTCGCCGAGATCGTCTCGGGCATGGAGAAATCGGTCGGCATCGTCTCGACCGCACGTGTCACCCACGCGACCCCGGCGGCCGTCTACTCCAAGACTGCCAACCGCAACTGGGAAGACAGCGTGCCGGAAGGCTGCGACACCCAGAAGGACATCGCCGCCCAGCTCATCGACCAGATGGAAGCCGGCGTCATCGACTTCGCCATGGGCGGCGGTCGCCGTCACTTCGTTCCCGAAGGCACCCAGACCGACGAAGGTGGCTCGGGCCGCCGCGCCGACGGTGTCAACCTGATCGAGAACGCCACCGGCCTCGGCGCCCAGTACGCCTGGAACACCGAGACGTTCAACGCCCTGACCCTCGACGGCGAGACCCCGATCCTGGCGCTGTTCAACGACAGCCACATGGAATACGAGGCCGACCGCGCCGATGACGACGAGCCGTCGCTCGCCGAGATGACCAAGGCGGCCATCGAATACCTGAGCCAGAACGAGAACGGCTACTACCTCGAGATCGAGGCCGGCCGGGTCGACCACGCCAACCACGCCGGCAACGCCCACCGTACGCTGGTGGACGGTGTGGCCTTCGCCGAGGCCGTGGCCATGGCGGACGAGCTGACCAACGACGAAGACACCCTGATCATCGTCACCGCCGACCACGAGCACTCGATCGCGTTCAACGGCTATTGCGGCCGCGGCACCCCGATCCTCGGCCTGTGCTACGACGTGGCCCAGCAGGGCGACAAGCACAGCGACGAGCTGGTGCTGGCCGACGACGGCAAGCCCTACACCGTGATCGGCTACCTCAACGGCTCCGGCTCGGTCCTTGTCGAGGGCGAGAACGGCTACGAGGGCTCGCGCCCCGACGTGACCCAGGACGAGGCCACCGATCTCGACTACGTCCAGCAGGCGCTGATCCCCAAGTCGTCGGAAAGCCACTCCGGTGAAGACGTCGCCGTCTATGCCAAGGGCCCCTGGGCGCACCTGTTCGACGGCACGCTCGAGCAGAACGTGATCTTCCACGTCATGCACCACGCCGTCACCGCCGAGTGATCGCTCCGCTTTGACAGTGGCAAGGGGCTCCGCGACACCGGGGCCCCTTGTTTCCTTTTCGCCCTGCGGCACACTGGCAGGGCAGATTCCCTCTCTGGAGGACACGATATGCAGACCCGTCGCCATTTCCTCACATCCGCTCTGGCCGCACCGCTGCTGGCCCGTCCCGCGCTGGCGCAGGACGCTCCGCTCAAGGTGCGCGAACTCTACGAGCGCCGGGGCAACGATCTCTCCGAACTCGCCGTGGCGAGCGAAGGCGAACGCATCACCGTCGAGGGCTTCATGGCGCCGCCGCTGAAGGCCGAGAGCAAGTTCTTCGTGCTCACCAAGATGCCGATGGCGGTTTGCCCGTTCTGCGAGACCGAGGCCGAGTGGCCCAACGACATCCTCGCCGTCTACACCAAGCGCATCGTCGACGTGATCCCGTTCAACAAGAAGATCACCGTCTCGGGCGTGCTCGAACTCGGCGGCTATCGCGATCCCGAGACCGGCTTTCTCAGCATGGTCCGCCTCAGCGACGCGAATTACGGCTGATCCGATGGGCCTTCCTCTGACCATCTCGGAGCTTGTGGTTCCGGGCGGCAAGGGCCGTGTGCTGTTGTCGCTGCCGAAGCTCGAGCTGCCCGCCGGCGCGCTTGTCGGCGTGCGCGGACCTTCGGGGGCGGGCAAGTCGACGCTGCTCTACGCGCTGGCCGGGTTGCTCGAGGCCGAGGGCAGCATCCGCTGGGGCGAGACCGAGCTTCTGCGGCTCGGCGCCGAGCGCCGCACCCGCTTTCGCGCCGACAATATCGGCATGATCTTTCAGGACTTCCTGCTTTTCGAAGAGCTCGATGCCGGGGCCAACGCGGCGCTCACCGCGCTCTTCCGCCCGCGCCGCGAGCGCGCTGCCATGCGCCTCCGCGCCAGCAAACGGCTGAGCGCGCTGGGCCTTGGCGATCACGCCGGGCGCCACGTCTCGAGCTTTTCCGGCGGCGAGCGCCAGCGCGTTGCCATTGCCCGCGCCATGGCCGCCGAGGCGCCGGTGCTGCTCGCCGACGAGCCCACCGCGAGCCTCGACCGGGCAAGCGCCGACCGGCTGATCGACGATCTGGTACACTTGGCCCGCGACAGCGGCACCACGCTGATCGCGGTGAGCCATGACCGTCACCTGACCGACCGGATGGACCGCGTGCTGACGATCACCGACGGCGCGCTTCTGGGCGACGAGGCGACCGCGGCATGAGCGACCTGTGGTACAGCCTCCCGGCGCTGGCGCAGGACATCGCGCTGACCTTTGCCCTGCTGCTGCCGGCGCTGCTTGTCGGTGCGCTGGTGCTGCGTGGGTTCGCACCGTGGCCGCTGACGCGCGCCATCCTCTGGCGCTTTCGTGGCGCCTCGGTGATGTTCGTGCTGCTGATCGCGATCTCGGTGGGCATGGGCATCGGCCTTCTGGCGCAGGAGCGCGGCCTGCGCCGCGGCACCGCGCAGGCGGCGGACAAGTTCGACCTCGTGGTCTCGGCGCCCGGCAGCGAACTGTCGGTGATGCTGGCGGCGGTGTTCCTGCAGCCCACCGACATGCCGCTGCTCGACGGTGCCACCTATGACGAGATTGCCAGCCACGAGAACGTCTCGGTGGCCGCGCCGCTGGCCTTCGGCGACAGCTACGGCGATGCGCCGGTGATCGGCACCACCGCGGAGTTCGCGCGCGACCTTGCCGACGACGGCATCGAGGGCCGCATGTGGCAGGCCTCGGACGAGGCGCTCGCGGGCGCGCTGGTGCCGCTGGGAGTGGGCGAGAGCTTTACCCCTGCGCATGGCCATGGAGACGCCGCCGAGGGCGACGCCCATGGTGACGCGCAGCTTCAGATCGTCGGCCGCATGGCACCCACCGGTACGCCTTGGGACCGCGCCATCCTGCTGCCCGTCGAGGCGGTCTGGGAAGTGCACGGGCTGGCCAACGGCCATGCCCCCGAGCGCGCCGGGCAGATCGGACCGCCCTTCGATCCCGACTACTTCCCCGGCACGCCGGCCGTGGTGGTCCGGGCAGAGGCGCTCTGGGCGAATTACGCGCTGCGCTCCGAGTTCACCCGCGACCGCGAGACCATGGCCTTCTTCCCCGGCGCGGTGCTCGCGGGGCTCTACGCGGTGTTGGGTGACATCCGGCAGGTGATGTCGCTGATGGCACTGGTGACGCAGGGCCTGGTCGCGGCCTCGGTGCTGCTTGGTCTCTTTATCCTGTCGCGCCTGTTCCGGCGCCAGATCGCGCTGCTGCGGGCGCTGGGCGCCCCGGCGCGCTTCGTCTTCGCGGTGGTCTGGTCCTTCGGCGCGGCGCTGCTCGTTGCGGGCGCGGGGTTGGGGCTGCTGACCGGCGTCGCCGCCGCCTCGGTGCTGTCGCGCGTCGTGACCGCCCGGACCGACATCCTCGTGACCGCGCCCATCGGCTGGAGCGAGATCCACTTCCTTGCCGGTTTCGTGTCGCTGACGCTGCTGCTGTCGCTGCTGCCCGCCGCCGTGGTCCTGCGCCAGCAGGTGGTGGACGGGCTGCGCGCCTGACTTCTGAAAGGATCCCCCATGCGTACGCTCCTGCTTGCCTTCGCGCTCGCCCTGCCGCTTCCGGCGCTGGCCGAGACCCATGACCATGACGCGCCCCACCTGACCGAGATTGCGGGACTGCGTGCGCTCCACGCCTGGACCCGGGCGAGCTCGGGACGGGAGGCATTGGTCTTCGTCGAGCTCGAGAACACCGGCGGCGGTTCCGTCCTGCTGACCGGGGCCGAGAGCGGGATTGCCTCGGATGGCGCGCTGGTGGGCTTCGTGCTGAAGGACGGGCAGCCGGCCTGGGAGCCGCTGGCGTCGGTGCCTCTGGCGGCGGGCCGCGCGCTGCATCTCGAACCGGGAGCGCTGGCGATCCGGCTTTCGGGCCTGTCCCGTGCCCTGACCGAGGGCGATCACTTCGAGCTGCATCTCGAGACCGATCACGGCGCGCTCGCGCTGCACGTTGAAGTCGCCGCGGCAGATGCAAGGCAGCACAGCCACGCCGGGCACAGCCATTGATCGTCTAAGGAGATACACCCTGGCGCGACCCGGTGCCGCGCCGCTCAGGGTTGAATGACCGGCGCGGCTCTGCTTGGATCATGGCCACACTCGGTGCCGCGCGGTGCGGTGCCGTCGAAGGCAAGAACCGCATGTCTCGCAAGAAGGATACGCGCCAGAGGGCGATCCTCGATCAGTTGGCAGTCTCGCCGACGATGCGGGTGGGGCGGTTGGCCGAAACCCTCGACGTCACGACCGAAACCATCCGCCGCGATCTCGAGGAACTTGCGGCGCAGGGGATGATCGCGCGCACCTATGGCGGTGCGATGCTGCGCCAGCCGGCCGAGCCCGCGCTGTCGGAGCGCCATCTCGAGCTGGTCGAAGAGCGCGCGGCGATCGGGCAGGCGGCGCTGTCCTATCTTGCCGAGGCGCGGGTGATCATGCTGGGCTCTGGGGCGACCACGACCCAGCTTGCCAAGTTCATCGCCATCGAGATGCACGGGCTTACGGTGATCGCGCACAGCGTCAGCGTGGCCTCGGCGCTGAGCCTCAACCCGACGATCCAGGTGGTCATGGCGCCGGGCGTCTATCACCCGGGCGAGGGCGCCATGCACGGCGCGCAGGCGGTGCGGTTCCTGTCCGATTACAGCGCTGACTGGTCGGTGACCGGGGCGAGCGCGATGTCGCCTCTTGGGCCCTCCGACGCGTTGATCGACGCGGCGGATGTCTACGCCACGATGCTGCGCCAGTCCGCGCGCCACATGGTGGTGGCGGATCATTCGAAGTTCGACCGCATGGCCACCGCGCGCTATGCCGACTGGGGCGACATCGACGTGCTGGTGACCGATGCGCGCCCGCAAGGGCCGCTGCGCCGGGCGCTGGTGGCGGGCGAGGTCGAGGTCAAGCTGGCGAAGGTGTGAGGGGGCAGCCGGTGCGCCCGCCTCCGCGAGGCGCTCGTTTTGACCACCTGGGCCCGGGAACTGGCCGAAACCCGGCTCAAACCTGTCACACCTATGCATCTTCTTGTTGCCCGGAGCGGCCGCCACTTTCCGAGACGCACCCGCCGCTCTAGATTGGGTCCATGTCCGTCGAATCCCCGGCCGATGCGCTTGACCCCTCCAAGCTGATCGCCTGTCCAGCCTGCGATGCCCTCTACACTGATCGCGACGTCGCGACCGGCGAGACGGCGCGTTGCGTACGCTGTCACGCGGTGCTCGAGGCGCCGCGGCGCACGGCGATGACCCGGATCATCATGCTGGCGCTGGCGGCGCTGATCCTGATGGTGGCGGCGATCTTCTTTCCGTTTCTCGAGCTCGAGGCCGCCGGTCGCATCCAGCGCGCCTCTCTCCTAGACACGGTTCAAGCCTTCTCGAGCGGGCTCACCGCGCCGCTGACCTTCGCCATGGCGGCGCTGATCGTGATCCTGCCGGTGATCCGCTTCCTCGCGCTGATTTACGTGCTGGGGCCGATGGCCTTCGGTCACAAGCCCGCGCGCCATGCCGAGTTCTTCTTCCGGCTCGCCGATCACCTGCGCCCCTGGGCCATGGCCGAGGTGTTCATCGTCGGCGTGGCGGTGGCGCTGGTGAAGGTGGCGGGGCTGGCGCATATCTTCATCGGCCCGGCCTTCTGGGCCTTCGTGGCACTGGTCATCGTGACCGTGCTGAAAGACAATTTCATGAGCAGGCTGACGCTATGGAAGACGCTGGAACGGCGCCGCGCATCCTGACCGCCAAGCAGGCCGGGCTGGTGGGCTGCACCGAGTGCGGTCGCGTGCACGCCCCCGGCGTGGCACGCTGCACCCGCTGCGGCACGCGCCTGGCGAGTCGCGACACCGCGAGCCTTCAGCGGGTCTGGGCGTGGCTGTTTGCCGGGCTGGTGGTCTATGTGCCGGCCAATCTCTACCCGATGCTGCGCACCACGCTGCTCGGCAAGACCACCGAAAGCACCATCTTCGGCGGCGTCGTCGACCTCATGCATCACGGCAGCTACGGGGTGGCGGCGATTGTCTTCGTCGCTTCGATCGTGATTCCGGTATCGAAATTCATCGCCATCGGTTACCTCGCTTTGAGCGTACAGCGACGGGTGCAGATGTCGGCGCACAAGCGACATCTGCTTTACGAGGCGGTGGAGTTCATCGGGCGCTGGTCGATGATCGACGTCTTCGTCGTGGCGATCCTGTCGTCACTGGTGCAGCTGGATTTCGCGGCCTCGATCAACCCCGGGATCGCGGCGGTGAGCTTTGCGCTTTCCGTAGCCTTTACAATGATTTCGGCCCTGAGCTTCGACTCGCGGCTGATCTGGGACGTAGACGTTGGAGTGAACGAGAATGAGTGACCCGCGACCCGCCGAGATGGAGATCGAGGGCCCCAAGCGGTCGATCTGGCGCAATCTGTCCCTGACCTGGCTGATCCCGATCGCCGCCCTCGCGATCACCCTGCTGATCGCCTGGCAAAGCTGGGCCGAGCGCGGCGCCCGCATCGAGATCACCTTCGAGAATGCCGCCGGCATCGTGCCGGGCGAGACCGCGCTGCGCTTCCGCGACGTGAATATCGGCCTGGTCGAGGACGTGACCTTCGCCAACGACCTCTCTTCGGTGCGCATCGGCGCCCGGATCGACAACATCGTGGCCGAGTCTCTGCCCTCGGATGCCGAATTCTGGGTGGTCCGTCCAGAGGTCAGCGCCTCGGGCATCTCGGGCCTGTCGACGGTGCTGTCTGGCGTCTATATCGAGGCCGCCTTCGAGCCGCAGGAGGGCGCAGAGGCGACCCGCTTCGAGGGGCGCGACACCGCGCCGCTGGTCCGGCCGGGCATGCGGGGCACCCGCATCGTGCTGCGCGCCCCCGATGGCGCCATGCTCAGCGCCGGCGCCCCGATCTTCCACCAGGGCATCGAGGTCGGCCGCATCGAGACGCCGCGCCTGCTCGAGAGCGGCAACGGCGTGATCGCCGACGCCTTCATCGAGGCGCCGCATGACCGCCGCGTCACCACCTCGACCCGGTTCTGGGACACCTCGGGGTTCAACGTCAATTTCGGCCCGCAGGGCCTCGACCTTTCGGTCGGCTCGGTGGCGGCGCTGATCCGTGGCGGCATCGCCTTCGACACCGTGGTGTCGGGCGGCAACCCGGTGCCCTCGCGCTACGTCTTCGACCTGTTCGATGACGAGACCGCGGCGCGCGACAGCGTGTTCAGTCAGAGCATCGACAACGCCGTCGACCTCGTGGTCGAGTTCGACGAGTCCGTCCGCGGCCTCGAGGCGGGCGCCCCGGTGACCTATCGCGGTCTCAAGATCGGCGCGGTCAACGCGCTCGGCGCCTTCATCGACGACGTGAGCGGCGAGCAGAGGGTCAAGCTGCGCGCCTCCATCTCCATCGACCCGCGGGCGCTTGGTCTCGAGGATGACACCGCAGCCGAGGCCGAGATCATCACCTTCCTCTCCGAGTCGGTGCAGGACGGTCTGCGGGCGCGGCTCGCATCGCAAGGGCTGTTCAGCCAGTCGCTGATGGTCGAGCTGGTCACCATCCCCGAAGCGGAGCCGGCAGCGCTTGGCATCTTCGACACCGAGGCGCCGGTGCTGCCGTCGGTCGAGTCGAACGTGCCCGACGTGGCCGCCACCGCCGAGGGCCTCTTCCAGCGCATCGACGACCTGCCGGTCGAGGAACTCATGGAGCAGGCGATTGCCACTCTGCGCTCGGTCGAGAGCTTCGCCGGCGATCCCGACCTGCGCGCTGTGCCGGGCTCGGTCAGCGGCCTGCTCGACGAGGCGCGCGGGCTGTTCGGCAGCGAGGAAACGCAGGCCCTGCCGGGCGAGCTCAACGCCACCGTGACCGCCCTGCGCGAGATCGTCGAGGACCTGCGTGAGGCGGGCACCGCCGAGAAGCTCGCCGCGGCGCTCGACGGGGCCACCGCCGCCACCGACAGCGTCAGCAGCGTCGCCACCGAGATCACCGCCGCGACCGAAGAGGTGCCGGCGCTGATCGAGGAGATGCGGGATCTCGTGGCCAAGGCCAACGCGCTGCAACTCGAGGCCTTTGTCGACCGCGCCACGGCGCTGGCCGACAGCGCCGACCGGCTGATCGCCAGCGACGCCACGCAGGCGCTGCCGGGCGAGATCAACGCCACTGTCGCCGAACTGCGCGGCGTGGCCGAGGATCTGCGCGCCGCCGATGCCATCGGCCGTCTGATGAGCACGCTGGAAAGCGCCTCTGCCGCCGCCGACTCGGTGACCGGCGTGGCAATGGATCTCTCCGGGGCAACCGAACAGGTGCCCGCGCTGGTCGACGATCTGCGCCGTCTGGTGGAAACCGCCAACGACCTGCCGCTCGAGGCCTTCGTCGAACAGGCCACCAACCTCGTGGCAAGCGCCGACCGGCTGGTCGACAGTGACCAGACCCGCGCGCTGCCCGGCGCGCTGACGCGGATGCTGGACGAGGCGCGTTCGGCGCTCGAGGAACTGCGCGAGGGCGGGGTGGTCGAGAACACCAACGCCACGCTGGCCTCGGCCCGCGACGCGGCGGCGGCGATCGAGGAGGCGGCGGAAAGCCTGCCGAGCCTCTCGGCCCAGATCCAGAGCATGGTCGGCGAGGCCGAACTGGCGCTTCAGGGCTATGGCGAGAACTCGCGTTTCAACCGCGAGACGCTGTCGGCCCTGCGCGAAGTCCAGTCCGCCGCCGAGGCGCTCAACAAGCTCGCGCGCTCGATCGAGCGCAATCCCAATTCCCTTCTGTTTGGACGATAAGCATGTATCTGCGCATTCTGCCCCTCGCCCTGATGCTCGCCGCCTGTTCCGGGCCCGAGCCGCAATTTCTCATCGACACGCCGACGCAGGCGGGCAGCGCCCGTCTGCGGGTGGCGACGCTCGAGGTGCGGCAGGTCTCCCTGCCGGCCTACGCGGCGGCGTCCGAGATCCTGCTCGAGGGCGAGGACGGCGCGCTGACGCAGGTCGACAACGCGCTCTGGGCGGACGAACCGGCGCGCGCGGTGACGCTGGCCATCGCCGAGCAGATCGGCGCGGCTTCCTCGGCCACCGTGGCGCCGGAGCCGTGGCCGCTGGCCGATGACGCGCAGGCGGCGGTGCAGGTGACGGTCTCGCGGCTCGTGGCGCGCAACAACGGCACGCTGCGGCTGACCGGGCAATACGCGATCTCGTCCTATGACAAGGTGGTGCGTGAGCGCATCCAGGGCTTCGACATCGTTGTGCCGATGGTGGGCGAGGGGCCGCAGGCCATCGCCCGCGCCACCGGCGCCGCGGTCACCCAGCTTTCCGGGCAGATCACCCAGAGCCTGCGCTGAGGCGCGGTCTCAGCACGCAAACAGGCGGCGCCGGGGCAAGACCTTGGCGCCGTGTTCATTGCGGTGAGTGCGGAGCTGTTCAGCTACGGCTGTCGGGCAGCGAGATGTTGGCGACCTGCTCGGCGATCGGATCGGTGGAGAGCGGATGGCGCTCCTCGTCGTAATCGCGGGTGTCGTGCATGACCTCCCAGCGGCCGCGGCGATAGACCTCGAGCGCACTGAACTGCGCCTTGTAGCCCATCTTGGGGCTGCCGGGCACCCAGTAGCCAAGGTAGACATAGGGCAGGCCGGCCTCGCGGGCGATCTCGACATGGTCGAGGATCATCCACGTCCCGAGGCTCTGGCGTGCCAACTCGGGTTCGTAGAACGAGTAGACCATCGACACCCCGTCATCGAGCACGTCCGTCAGGCACACCGCCTTGAGGTCGCCGCTGGCGATGTCGCTGTACTCGACCACGCGCGATCGGATCGGGGTTTCCTCGATCATCGCGGCGAATTCGAAGATGTCCATGTCGGCCATGCCGCCATCGGCGTGGCGCGTATCGAGATAGCGACGGAACAGTGAGAACTGCTCCTCGGTGGCCCAGGGGCTCGAGGCGCGCCGCGCGAGGTTGGCGTTGCGCTTGAGCGCCCGGCGCTGGCTTTTCGATGGGGCAAAGCGGCGCACGTCGATGCGGGCCGAGAGACAGGCCGAACAATCCGAGCAGGACGGCCGGTAGAGCACGTTCTGCGAGCGCCGGAAGCCCTGCTTCGACAGGCTGTCATTGAGCTTCTCGGCACTGTCGCCCTGCAGCGCGGTGAACAGCTTGCGCTCCATCCGGCCCGGAAGATACGGGCAGGGCTGGGGAGCCGTCACATAGAATTGCGGCGCGAGAGGCAGGGAGTGGCGCATGAAGGTCCTGTCTGGAGATCCTCGAAAAACCTAGCAACGAAATTTGCAACCGCCAAGCCCCCGAAAACGGTGGATCGCGGGGCTTTGATCTCGTGCAGGTCCGGGCTTAACGCGGGGGCGTGCAGAGCGTTCCTGCGGGCGTTGTGGCTGAAACGCAAGACGCCCGGCAGAGATCGCCGGGCGTTTCGGGTGAGGCTGTGTCCACGTGCGCGTCTGAGGCGCGCTGGTTGATCGCAGGCGTTACGCCCGCTTGTTGAGCGCACTCCTCATGCGCGCTTGTTGAGCGCGACGGTCCCCAGAACCATGTCGGTCAGGCCCTGCCCACGCTCGGTGGCGAACATGCAAACGACCGAGATCAGCTGCAGCGGTGCCACGGAGACCGAGATGGCGTAGCCCAGCGTATGCAGGAAGGCCTGCATGAAATCGAGCCGCTGGCCGCGCCAGTCGCGGAATTCGATCGCCATGAGGCGCATGCCCCATGTGGCCGAGCCGTTGGCGATGGTCAGCACGCGGTAGATGAAGCTCACCACCATCCACAGTGCGAAGAACACGAAGGCGCCGAGAAAGGCGGTGAAGACCAGCGCCAGCAGCACGAAGAAGGCGACGATGATCGTGTCGATGACCCAAGCCAGGCCGCGCTTGATCGCGACGCTGTCGTAGAACGCGCTCTGGCGCACCGGATCGGGCAGCTGGGAATAGGGGGCGTCGGTATACATCTGGGTCACTTGCAGGATCTCTGGGACTGTCTCTCTGGGATCTCAGGCCTTGGCCGCGGGATGCGGGACGGCCTCTTGGGGATGATAGACCATGGCCCCGGGTCGGGGCCATGGGGGAGGGGCGCTTACGCGTCCTCTTTGCGGTCTTCGTCTGCCGTCTCGCGGGGGGCGCGGGAACGCTCGTCCATGAACTGGTCGAACTCGGCCTTGTCGCGGGCCTCGCGCAGACGCTGCAGGAACTCCTCAAAGCTCTTCTGTTCGTCCTCGAGCCGGCGCAGCGTGTCCATCTTGTAGGCATCGAAGGCGGCGTTGCCCGAGGGCCGCGCGGCGTTGAAGCTTTGACGGTAGGCGTTGGCGCTGCTGTTGCGGCGGCTGCGGCAGGATTTTCCGAACATGCGTTTGCTCCAGATCATGTAGGCAAGAAGGGCGAGGCCGATGGGCCAGAAGACGATGAAGCCAAGTACCATGGCCACGATCCAGGCGGGTCTGCCGCGCTCGTCGAGCCAGGCCTCGGCGCGTTTCAGCCACCCGGGGTTCGCGGGGCGGGCTTCATACTGCGCTGCGGCGTTCATAAGCGGTGTCCTTTGTCTCTCGTTTGGGTATGTGAATGTCTTTCACATTACATCAGATCGGGATTGTGACCGGCGCTATCAAGGGGTGATGTGAAAGTTTTTAACATTACCCGGAAAGCGTGAGTGTTGTCAGTGGTTTGCGCAACGAAAAACGCATATCCCAGCGCGGCAGGGCACGGATCTGGCCGTGCAACTAGGCTGTTTGCAGGGAAATACCGGCTTTGCCCGCCCGTCACATCGGGATCGGGCGCTGCTCCTCGATCGCCTCCATGGCGAAATAAGAGGTCACCGTTTCGAGTTCCACCTCCTCGATCAGCCGCTTGTAGACCTCGTCATAGCTGGCCATGTCGCGGGTGATGATCTTGAGCAGGTAGTCATACTCGCCGCCGATGCGGAAGAAGTCGATCACGTCGGCGATCGACGAGACATGCGTGCGGAAGCGCTTGAGCCAGCTCGCCGAGTGGTGCCGCGTCTTGATCATCACGAAGACCACCAGCCCGGCGCCGAGCTGGTTTCGGTCGAGCACCACCGTGTGGTTGCGGATGATGCCGGCGGCATCGAGCGCCTTCAGCCGCCGCCAGCACGCATTCTGCGACAGGCCGATCTTCTCGCTCAGCGCGCGTTGCGACTGCGAGGCGTCGCGCTGCAGCTCTTCGAGGATGCGGTAATCAATATGATCGAGTTTAAGGTCCATTCATCGTTCATATGATAGAAGATGAGCGTTTGGAAGGTGAAAATATGTGAAGAATTTTCCGTTCTGCGTGACATGCTTTGCATCAACGCAGTCACGATACGATACGGATCCCTCATGTCTCCCCTCGATGATTTCGCCCGCTCGCTCGAACGCCCGGACCTGGCCAGCTGGCTACGCGACGGCCTGATCGGCGACGGCGTGGAGATCGATGGCCCCTATGGCCCCAAGCCGCTGATCTATGCCGACTACGTGGCCTCCGGACGGGCTTTGGCGCAGGTCGAGGATTTCATCCGCGACAGGGTGCTGCCCTATTACGCGAACAGCCACACACAGGCCTCCTATTGCGGTGCGTTCATCACCAAGCTGCGCGAGGCGGCGCGGGCCGAGATCGCCCGCATCACCGGCGCGGATGACGATATGAGCGTGGTCTTCACCGGTTCCGGCAGCACCGCCGGGATCAACCGGTTGGTGGGGCTGCTCGACATCCCTTCGGTGCTGGCCACGGGTGGCCGCGCCGTGGTGCTGATCGGCCCCTATGAGCATCACTCGAACCTGCTGCCGTGGCGCGAAAGCGGCGCCGAGGTGGTCGAGATCCCCGAAGCGCCGCAGGGCGGGCCCGACATGGGCGCGCTGAGCGCTGCGCTGCGCAAGGCGCACGGCGCCGAGCTGATCGTCGGCAGCTTCTCCGCGGTCTCGAACGTCACCGGCATCCTCACCGACACCGACACGGTGACCCGCCTGCTCAAAGCGCATGGCGCGCTGGCGTTCTGGGATTTCGGCGCCGGCGGGCCCTACGTGCGCATGAACATGGAGGCAGGCTCCGATGCCGAGAAGGACGCCATCGTGTTCTCGACCCACAAGTTTCCCGGCGGACCCGGGGGCTCGGGCGTGCTGGTGCTGCGCGACGCGGTGGCGCGCCGCGCGACGCCCACGCTGCCCGGCGGCGGCACGGTGAGTTTCGTGTCCCCTTGGGGACACCGCTATTCCGGCAGTCTCTCGAGCCGCGAAGAGGGTGGCACGCCCAACGTGGTGGGCGACATCCGCGCGGCGCTTGCGCTGATGGTCAAGGAGGCGCTCGGGCAGGACTGGCTCGACCAGCGTCAGGCTTGGCTGCGGGCGCGGGCCGAGGCGGTCTGGCGCAAGAACCCGCATCTCGAGCTGCTTGGCCTCGAGGGGCCGGCGGCACTGCCGATCTTCTCCTTCCGCATCCGCGACGCGCAGGGCGGGTTGATCCATCACCAGTTCTTCACCCGGCTCCTGAGCGATGTCTACGGCATTCAGGCGCGCGGTGGTTGCGCCTGCGCAGGATCTTACGCGCACCGGTTGCTTGGGCTGGACGAGGCCGAATCGGAGGCCATGTTCGCCGCCATCGACCGTGGCGAGGAAATGGCCAAGCCCGGCTGGGTGCGGCTGAATTTCTCGGCGCTGATGAGTGACGACAAAGCTGCTATGATCGTGGAGGCGGTGGACATTCTGGCACGGAAAGCGTCAGAATATCTGCCACAATATCGTGCGGATGAAACAACCGCCCGCTTCGCGCCCGTTCTTGAGACCCCGGAGAGCCTCGCCTCGTGACCAGCCCACTTGCCAACCGATCCTTCCGCACGCTGTTTGCGGCGCAGGTCTGTTCGCTTCTGGCGGTGGGGCTGTTGACCGTGGCGCTGTCGCTGGCGGCCTACCGCATTGGTGGTGTCGCGGCGGGCGGCAAGGTGCTCGGGCTGCTGCTGGCGCTGAAGATGGTGGCCTATGTCGGGCTCGCGCCCTTCGCCGAGAGCGTGCTGGCGCATCTGCCGCGCAAGCGGGCGATGGTGCTGCTGGATTTCGGGCGCATGCTGCTGCTGCTGCCGATGGTCTTCGTGACGCAGACCTGGCAGATCGCGGCGCTGGCCTTCCTGTTCTTCGTTCTCGCCTCGGGGTTCACGCCGCTGTTCCAGTCGGTGATCCCGGACGTGCTGCCCGAGGAGGAGCACTACACCAAGGCGCTGGCCTGGTCGCGCATCGCCTACACGCTGGAATCGGTGCTGAGCCCGGTGATCGCGGCAGTGGTGCTGAAGATCGTGGCCCCCGAGGCGCTGTTTCTCTGCGCCGCGCTGGCCTTCGTGGGCTCGGTCGGCTTCCTGCTGGCCACGCGCTTCCCGGATCGCGGGCAAGTGGCGCGCAAGGGGCCGTTCCTGAAACGCGCTTTCCGGGGCATGACGATCTATGCCCGCACGCCGCGGCTACGCGGGCTGTTCCTGCTGAACTTCGCGCTGTCGCTGGTGATGGCGTGGGTGCTGGTCAACACCGTGGTCTATGCCGGTGCGCGGCTCGGCGATGCCGACGGGCTCTACCCGGTGCTGATGGCGGGCTACGGGTTTGGCGCCGCGCTCGGCGCGATCACCGTGCCGCGCCTGCTGCGCCGCATCGAGGAACGCAGCGCCATGCTGGCGGGGGTGTTCGTCTTCGCGTCTCTGGCAGCGGGCTTCGCGCTGCTGCCGCAGCCGCCGCTGGCGCTGCTTTTGCCGATCTGGGCGGGCTTCGGCCTTGCCTCGTCGCTGGTGCTGACGCCCGGCGGGCTGGTGATCACCCGCTCTGCCGCACGACCGGATCGTGCCGCGGTCTTTGCCGCGCAGTTCTCGCTCAGCCACGCTGGCTGGCTGGTGGCCTATCCGCTGGCGGGCTGGCTTGCCAGTTCCGCCGGGCTCGAGCACGCGCTGCTCGTGCTGGCGCTGGCGGGGGCCGTGGTGGCGCTCGTCGCGACCCGCGTCTGGCCGGCGCATGACCCGCTCGAAAGGCCGCACAGCCACCCCGAGCTGCCCGCGGATCACCCGCATCTGCGAGACAATCCGGGCCATGGTCTGGCGCATCGCCATGCCCATGCCTACCACATCGACGATCTGCATCCGATTTGGTCCAAGACGCCGAATTGATGCTGAACCGAAACACCTTTTTCTACTAGGATGATTCGTATGCAAACGAACGACCGCTCTCCGATCGACGCTCAGGGCCTGGATGTGCTGGAAGCCCGTCTGCGCGAGGATCTCGACTTCCTGTGCTACCCTGGCAAGGACTGGGTGCCGGCGCAGGAGGGCGTGAGCGATGTCGTCATCATCGGCGGCGGCATGTGCGGCATGGTGGCTTGGCTCGGGCTGACCACCGGCGGGGTGCAGAACATCCGCGTGCTCGACCGCAACCCGGCGGGGCTCGAGGGGCCGTGGCTCAACTATGCCCGCATGGAGACTCTGCGCTCGCCCAAGACGCTGACCGGCCCGGCCTTCGGCCATGGCGCGCTGACGTTCCAGGCGTGGTATCGTGCCCAGCACGGGCGCGAGGCCTGGGAGAAGATGGACAAGATCCCGCGGCCGATGTGGATGGAGTACCTGCGCTGGTATCGCAAGGCGCTGAACGTGCCGGTGGAGAACGGCGTCTCGGTCGACAAGGTCGAGCCCGAGGGCGATCTGCTGCGGCTCACCGTCTCCGGCGCGACGGACGGCACCATTCTGACCCGCAAGCTGGTCTTTGCCACGGGCCGTGACGGCACCGGCGGCCCGAACATCCCGGGCTTCATCAAGGACCTGCCGCGCCGCTTCTGGGCGCATAGCGCCGACGAGATCGATTTCGACGCGCTCAAGGGTAAGCGCGTGGCGGTGATCGGCGTCGGCGCATCGGCGGTCGACAACGCTGCCGAAGCGCTCGAGCACGGCGCGGGCGAAGTGCGGCACCTGATCCGCCGCGCGGAAATGCCGACGATCAACAAGATGATGGGCATCGGCAGCTACGGCTTCACCGCCGGCTTCTCCGAACTGCCCGACGAATGGCGTTGGCGCTTCATGCAGTACAGCTTCACCACCCAGACGCCGCCGCCGCATGGCTCGACGCTACGGGTGAGCCGCCACCCGAACGCGCATTTCCACTTTGGCAAGGCCACGCAGCGCATCGAGGAGCGCGGCGACGCGGTCGAGGTGTTCTTCGCCGACGGCACCTCCTACGTGGCGGATTTCGTCATCCTCGGCACCGGTTTCACCATCGATCCGATGGCGCGCACCGAGTTCGGCGAGGTGGCGGGCAAGATCCTGCTCTGGGAAGACGTCTACACCCCGCCCAAGGGCGAGGAGCAGGCCGATCTGGGCCGGTTCCCCTATCTCAACCCCGATTTCACCTTCCGCGAGAAGGTGCCGGGCGAGGTGCCGTGGCTCAGCAAGGTCTATTGCTTCAACTACGGCGCCTCGGCCAGCCTCGGCAAGGTGAGTGGCGACATTCCCGGCGTCTCGGAAGGCGCGGCCTGGCTGGCGAAGTCGATGGCGGCCACGCTTTACGCCGAAGACCTGGAAACCCACTGGCAGGCGATGCTGGATTATGAGACCCCGGAGCTCGACGGCAGCGAATGGCAGCCGAGCGAGCTGACACCGGCAAAGGAAGGGCAGGTGGCATGACCATCTTCGACAGCACCACGCTGAGCGCCGCGGGCATCACCGCGGGCAGCGCCACGGGCGCCGCGGCAGAGACCCGCAGCAACATCATCGAGGCCACGCAGGCCGCCGAGGACGCGGTCCTCACGCCCAAGGATGCGGGCGCGTTCCCGCACGCGCTGCGCGCGGCGCTGGCGGCGCGGATCGCCAACGAGGCGGGCGAGAACGACCTTGCCGACCGCTATCTCGCGGGCGCGGGCGACATGGCCGGGCTGGCCGATCCCTCGCAGGACGGCGAGACCGAGGGTCTGGCGCATGTGGTGGCCTTTGCCGACAAGGCGGCGAACCACACCCGCGAGATCCTCGCCGAGGATATCTCGACCCTGCAGGCCGCGGGCGTCGGGGATGCCGACATCGTGCGGCTTTGTGAACTGGTCGCCTTCGTGGCCTACCAGCTGCGCGTGGTCGCCGGGCTGCGCCTGATGAAGGGAGCCGCCGCATGAGCCGCATCGTTCACAAGTTCACCCGCACGGTCCCGCAATGGCAGCCGCGCGTCACGCCGGTGGATCTGCAGGAGGCGACCGAGGAGCAGCTCGACGCGCTCTCGGTGACACCGTCGAACACCAAGGTCTCGGCCTATGTGCTGACGCTGGCGCATGACGTGGAAAGCCTCAAGGTGCGCTCGCCGCTGTTCAACGCGATCATGTACGACCCGGGCGGCATGTCCCGGGCCGAGCGCGAGCTGGGCGCCATCGGCGCCAGCATGGTCAACCGCTGCATCTATTGCGCCGCGGTCCATGCGGACCGTCACGCCAAGCTCGAAAAGGATACCGCGGTCACCGACGAGCTTTTCGCAAAGGGTGAGAAGGCGGATCTAAACCCCCGCAACCGTGCGATTTTCGACTTTGCGCGCAAGCTGTCGGAAAGCCCGGTGGCGGCGGATGAGGCCGACATGGCCAAGCTGCGCGAGGCCGGTCTCAACGACGAGGAAATCCTCGACCTGATCCTGTCGACCTCGCTCTTCGGCTGGGCCAACCGGCTGATGCACGTGCTGGGCGATCCGGTGCGCGAGGAGGTGTCGGCATGAGCTGCAAGGTCGGAATTGCCGGCGCCGGCTCCATCGCCTTCGGCAGCGCCGCGCTGCTGCAGCAGAACGGTCACGAGCCGATGCTGTGGTCGCCTTCGGGGGCGTCCACCAAGGCGCTCGAGGACGGCCCGCTCGAGGCCTCCGGAGCCGTCGAGGCGGTCTTCGCCCCGCGCGTCGCGACCTCGGCGCAGGAGCTGGCCGAGCAGAACGACGCCATCCTGATCGCGCTGCCGGGCTATGGCCACAAGGCGGTGTTCGACGCGCTGGCGCCCTATATCCGCGATGGCCAGCACGTCATCATCAGCAGCCACGCCTCGCTGGGCGCGGTCTACCTGATGCAGAAACTGGCCGAGCGCGGCGTCGATGCGGCGATCACCGCATGGGGCACCACCGTGGTGACCGGGCGGCGCGGCGAGGGGGCCAGCGTCAAGGTCAACACCGTGCGCAAGAAGGTCGATCTCTGCACCGTGCCCGAGACCCGCTCGGATTGCGCGCTCGCGGTCTGCACCAAGCTTTTCGGCGATGTCTTCGTGCCGCGTGACGGTCTGCTGGCGATCTCGCTGTCGAACCTCAATCCGCAGAACCATCTCGGCATCGCGCTTGGCAACATCACCCGGATGGAGCGCGGCGAGACCTGGAGCCAGGGCCAGAACGTGACGCCGAAGGTCGGCGCGCTGCTCGAGGCGCTGGACGCCGAGCGGCTCGAGATCGTGGCGGCGCTGGGTCTGCAGACGAAGACCATCTTCGAGCATTTCAGCCAGAGCTTCCACGTGCCGATCTCGACCATCTCGGAGATGAACCAGCAGATGCACGCGCAGGGCAATGGCGGCACCGGACCGGCGACGGCCGATAGCCGCTATGTCACCGAGGATGTGCCCTACGGTCTTCAGCTAACCGCCGTGCTGGGCCGCTTGGTCGGCAAGCCGGCCGAGCTGCACGAGGCGGGGATCAAGATCTTCTCGGCCATGTATGGCCGCGATTTCGCCGCCGAGAACGAATTGCTGAATGCGCTGGAGCTTGACGGCTACAGCCTCGACGATCTGCGGCAGGCCGCCCGTACCGGGCTGCTGCGGAAGATGCCGGAACCGGCGTCCTGACGATAAAAACGATACGGATACCAACCCTCAGGGAGACGACCCCATGACCAAACTCATTCTCAACCGCCGGAAGTTCCTCAACACCGCGGCCATGACCGGCGCCGCTCTCGCCAGCCCCGCCTATCTGCGCCGTGCCCACGCGCAGGGCGGCGAGGTCAACATCTGGACCTACAACGACTTCGTTCCGGAAGCGTTCAAGGAACAGTTCGAATCCGAGACCGGCATCAAGGTGAACGTCCGCCTCGTCGACGACCAGGGCAAGCAGTTCAACCTGCTGGCCGCCGAAGCACCGAACCCGTCCGTGGACATCATGACCGTGGCAGGCCACCGCTTCCTGCAGTTCATCGACAGCGACCTGCTGGCGCCGCTCGACACCGACCGTCTGAGCAACTGGGGCAACATCAACCCGACCTTCTCCGAGTCCGACTGGTCGACGATCAACGGCGAGAAGTGGGGCGCCCCGATCCTGTCGGGCATGGAGGTTCTGGCCTACAACACCGACTATGTCTCGCCGGAAGAGGCCGAGACCTGGGACACGCTCTTCAGCGAGAAATACTCGGGCCAGACCGCCTATATCATCCAGGACATGATGTCGATCATCATGCTGAAGATGGGCTATGACGGCAACATGGTCGCCTACATGGACGATCCGGAGAAGGCCGCGGCCATCGTCGAGGAGGCCAAGAACTTCCTGATCGAGCACAAGCCGCTGGTGCGCAAGTACTATGACGGCGGCGCCGAATTCCAGCAGATGATGGTCAACCAGGACATCCTGCTCGGCCACTCGTGGAACGGCCCGGCGGCAGCCCTGATCAACGACGGCTTCCCGCTTGGCATGGCGATCCCGAAGGAAGGCTCCTACGGCTTCGTCTACACCTACAACATCGCCAAGAACTGCCCGAACCCGGACAACGCCTACACCTTCCTCAACGCGATCCTCGCATCGCCCGAGATCGGTGCCGCGATGACCAAGGCTTCGGGCTTCATCTCGACCTACAAGGACGCGTCGAACCACCTGACCGATCTCGAGAAGAAGTCGACCTCCTTCCCGGACGAGCAGCTGGCCAACCTGCAGTTCTTCCGCGCCGAAGCGAACGAGATGAAGTACGGCCTCGTCGATCCGGCCGTCGAAGCGATCAAGGCCGCGTAAGCACGCACGGAGCCTTAAGACCTGTCCGCCGGCCACGGGGCCGGCGGGCGGGCCCCTCATACGACCCGCCGTCGTTCCTCTCGAAAGGAAGACCCAATGACCTATGACGCATCCGCGCGCGAAGAACGCGGGGCCGTCGCGGAGAGCGCCTCCGACCGCACCTTCTGGGGACGCCTGTCGAGCTGGGCGCCGTACCAGTGGCTTGCAACCTTCGCCACCGCTTCGCCGCGCCGCCAGTTCCTGATCCTCGCCGTGTTCCCGATCCTGTGGGTGCTGACCCAGCATCTCGGGCCGATGCTGCAGATGCTGCGCGTGTCGCTGACCGATGCCTACCCGGTCGCGCCTGGCGTCGAGCAGCATTTCACCTTCGACAACTACCTGAGCTTCTTCGGAGACAGCATCTTCTGGATGCCGTTCTTCCGGACGCTGATCTTTGCCGGGGTGTTCACCTTCTGCACGCTGATCATCACCTACCCGGTGGCCTATTTCCTGGCCCGGCACGTGAGCCCCAAGAACCGGATGCTGTTGCTCCTGCTGCTGCTGATCCCGTTCTGGGTCGGCGAGATCGTGCGGACCTATGCCATCATGATCCTGCTCGGCAACACCGGCGCGGTGAACATGGTGCTGCGCTTCTTCGGCCTGATCGACCGGCCGATCCCGTTCATGTACACGAGCTTTTCCATGGGGGTGGGCATCGTCTACCTGACCGCGCTCTACATGCTGCTGCCGCTCTACTCCTCGCTCGAGAAGCTGCCGAAGTCGATGAACGAGGCCGCCGCCGACCTCGGCGCGGGCGCCTGGACCCGGTTCCGCCGCATCACCCTGCCGATGACCCTCGAGGGGATCTCGTCGGGCTGCACGCTGGTGTTCCTGATCTCGACCGGTTTCTACGCCACGCCGGTGCTGCTGGGCGGGCCGTCGACGACGGTGTTTGCCGAGACCATCGCGGGCTTCTTCCACGTTGCCGGTGACCAGTGGCCCACGGGGGCGGCCTTTGCCGTCATCATGTTCCTCGCGGCGCTCGCCATCACCGCAGCCTTCCAGCGGCTGATGACCGCGCTGCGCAAGGGAGACACCAAATGACCCGTCACAACCGCATCCTGCTCTCCTGCGTCTACTGGGCCTTCGTGGCCTATGTGTTCGTGCCGCTGATCCTGATGGTGTTGATGGGCTTCAAGGACAGCAACTTCATCGGCTTCCCGATCCGCTCCTGGACGCTCGACTGGTACACCGGCGTATTCGCCGACACCGAGACGCTGGCCGCCTTCGGTTACTCGGTGGCCATCGCGGTCCTCTCGACGGTGTTCTCGGTGATCGTTGGGACCTGGATCGCGGTGCTGCTCGAGGGGCGCAAGTTCTGGGGCCGCGCGGCGATCTTCGGCATGACCGTGCTGCCGGCACTGATCCCGGGCATCATCTCGGCCATCGCCTTCCGGATCTACGCCCGCTATCTCGGGATCGAGCCGGGCATGGGCGCCATCGTCTGGAGCCACGCGGTGCACAACGTGCCCTTCGTGGTGCTGGTGGTGATGGCGCGGCTCTCGACCCTGCCGAAGAGCCAGATCGAGGCCGCCCGCGACCTCGGCGCCGACCCGCTGATCGCTTTCCTGCGCATCACCTTCCCCTATCTCGTGCCGGCCATCATGGGCGCGAGCATCTTCTGTCTTCTCCTCAGCTTCGACGATTTCGTGCGCTCGTTCTTCCTCGGCGGCTACGAGCCGACCCTGCCGGTGCTGATCTTCGCCAAGCTGAAATCGGGCATGTCGCCCGAGATCAACGCCATCGCGACCGTGGCGCTGGTTCTGACCGCCGTGATCGGCGTCTGGGCCGAGCGTTTCACCCGCCGCATGAACAAGGATAGCTGATCCATGTCTTCTGATCCTCTCGTCCGCCTCGAAGGCGTGACCAAGCGCTTCGGCGACACCGTGGCGCTCGACAACCTGACGCTCGACATTGCGCAGGGCGAGTTCGTCACCTTCCTCGGCCCGTCGGGCTGCGGCAAGTCGACCACGCTGCGCATCCTCGGCGGCTTCGAGCAGCCGACCAGCGGCCGGGTGCTGCTGCGCGGCGATGACGTGACCAAGCGCCCGCCGGAGAAGCGCAACGTCAACATGGTGTTCCAGGACTACGCGCTGTTCCCGCACATGACGGTGCGCCAGAACATCGGCTTCGGGCTCGAGCTCAAGGGCATGGGCAAGTCCGAGATCGCAAAGCGGCAGGACGAGATCATGTCCTTTCTCGAGCTGACCGCTTATGGCGATCGCTACCCGGCGCAGCTCTCGGGCGGGCAGCGGCAGCGCGTGGCGCTGGCCCGCGCCTTGGCGCCCGACCCGGCGCTGCTGCTGCTCGACGAGCCTTTGGGAGCGCTCGACGCCAAGCTGCGTGGGCAGGTGCAGCAGGAGCTGAAATCGATCCAGCGCCGCACCAACAAGACCTTCTTCTTCGTCACCCACGATCAGGAAGAGGCGCTGACCATGTCGGACCGCATCGTGGTGATGAACAAGGGCCGCGTGGAGCAGGACGGCACGCCGGAAGAGCTCTACTTCCACCCGGCCTCGCGCTTCGTGGCCGAGTTCATCGGCGAGACCAACCTGCTGACCGGCGAACTGCGCGGCACCGAGGGCAACGCGGTTGTGATGGACTGGTTCGGCAACACCCTGCGCGGCCATGCGCCCGGCGGCGTGCCGCAGGCCGGTGAGGCGATCACCGCCTCTGTGCGCCTCGAGCGGCTGGGCTTCCACGCCGAGCGCCCGACCACCGCCAACGCGGTGCAGGGCAGGGTGGTCGGCAAGACCTTCCTCGGCAGCCGCATGGCGCTCGACCTGATGGTCGAGGAGGCCAAAGGCGCCACGCTCAAGGCCTATGTCGATGCCGATACCGGCCAGTCCGTGGGCGAGGCCCCGGTCTGGATCGGCTGGGACGAGAGCAGCATGGCCGTGCTGCGGGACTGAGATACGGGGCGATGCCCTGGAGACGGGAGAGGCGGGCCGGTTGGTCCGCCTTTTTCTTTTGGAGCCGTATGGCTGCGCCTGAGCGAAGCCTGCGCGGAATCAAGGCCGAAGGCCGCCGCGCCATCGCCTGCCCGCCCCCCGGGCTGGCGATTTGGTGAGGGCAGCAAGAGGTTGGGAGATCCTTCGGACTTGGCCGGGGTAAATCGAGAGGGTCGCAGGTTGGATCGCCACCCCGCGGGCAGGCGATGGCGCGGCAGGTCGCTCGGTTTACTCAGTGTCACAAAGGCAAAAAAGCGGACCCGAGGGTCCGCTTTTCCGTGTCTCTGTCGAGAAAGGGCCGGTTCAGCTGGCGCGGCGCTCGTCGAAGCTCAGCGCGATGAACTCGGGCATGTGATCGCCCATCCCCACCACGTTGTTGTCGGACTTGGAACCACGGCCCCGGCCCTTGTCGGAGCGGCCACGATCCGAGCGCGGCTTGTCGGCGCCGCTCTTCTGCGCCGGGGCCTTGCTCTCCTTGGTGTCCTTGCTCTCCTCGGGCGCCTCGACGGGGGCCTCGGTAACAGGAGCTTCCGCCGCAGTCGCCTCGGCAGGGGCGTTGCCCTTGTCGGACTTGCGCGACCGCGAGCGGGTGCGCTTGGGCTTCGCGTCGGTCTTCTCTTCGTCGGCGGTGGCCTCGGCCTTCGCGGGCGCTTTCACGCCGGGCAGCTCGACGCGCGGAATCTCCTTCTGCAGGAGTTTCTCCACATCCTCGAAGTTCTTCTCGTCGCGCGGCACCACGATGGTGAAGGCCTTGCCTTCGCGCCCGGCACGGCCGGTGCGGCCGATGCGGTGCACGTAATCTTCGGCATGGCCCGGCACGTCGAAGTTGAACACGTGGCTCACGCTTGGCACGTCGAGGCCGCGGGCCGCCACGTCGGAGGCGATCAGCAGGCGGATCGAGCCTTCGCGGAACCCTTCGAGGGTGCGCGTGCGCTGCGACTGGTCGAGGTCACCGTGGATCGGCTCGGCGTTGTAGCCGTACTTTTTCAGCGACTTGGCAACGATGTCCACATCGACCTTGCGGTTGCAGAAGACGATGGCGTTGGTGCACTTCTCGCCCTCGCGGTCGATCAGCTGGCGCAGCACCGTGCGCTTCTCCGAGCCCTCGCGGTCCTTCCGCGATCCCTTGAAGAAGACGGCACCCTGCTCGATCGTCTCGGACGCGGTGGCCTGACGGGCCACTTCGATGCGCTCGGGGTTCGACAGGAAGGTGTTGGTGATGCGCTCGATCTCGGGGGCCATGGTGGCCGAGAAGAACAGCGTCTGGCGGGTGAAGGGCGTGAGCGAGAAGATCCGCTCGATATCCGGAATGAAGCCCATGTCGAGCATCCGGTCGGCCTCGTCCACCACCATGACCTTCACATCGGTGAGGATCAGCTTGCCGCGCTCGAAATGGTCGAGCAGGCGGCCGGGGGTGGCGATCAGCACGTCGACGCCCTTGTCGATGAGCTGTTCCTGTTCCTTGAAGCTCACGCCGCCGATCAGCAGCGCCTTGGTGAGCTTCACGTATTTCGCGTAGGTGTCGAAGTTTTCGGCCACCTGTGCGGCCAGCTCGCGCGTGGGGCACAGCACGAGGCTGCGCGGCATTCGGGCGCGGGCGCGGCCACGCGCCAGCGAGGTGATCATCGGCAGCGTGAAGCTGGCGGTCTTGCCGGTGCCGGTCTGGGCGATGCCCAGCACGTCCTTGCCCTCGAGCGCGTGGGGGATGGCGCCGGCCTGGATCGGCGTCGGCGTCTCGTAGCCCGCTTCTTCGATGGCCTTGAGAACCTTGGGGTTCAGGTTGAGATCAGAAAACTTTGTCATGCGTGTCCGTTTTGGGGTGCGGACACTGAGACTTGGCCCGCGCGAATGGTCCTGGATCGGGCCCGGTTGGCCCCATACGTGATGGCTGATGCGATCCCGATGTGGCGCCTTGTACCGGAATCACCGGGGAAACGTCAATCAGCGCGGCATTTTGGGGGTGAAATCGTGGGCTCGAAGGGACAGTCGCGCAAGGGTTGTTCGGAGAACGGCGACAGTTTCGCGTCACCGTTGGCGTCTTTGTCGCTGATCGCGGCTCAGGCGCCGGGGAAATGCCGTTGGCGCAGGGCGGTGAGATCCATGCAGCGGCGGCGCAGCAAGCCGCGCGCGGCAAGCTGGTCGAGCAGCGCGGGCCGTGCGGTGCAGACCTCGTCGTAGAACAGCCGTAGCGCCTCTTCGCCGCCCGCGCCTTCGATCATCTCGAAGAGGGTGTGAAGGTTGACCGCCCCTTCACCGCGCGCCTGCGGCTTCAGCTCGGCCCGGTAGGACCCCTGCGCCAGCCGGAAGCGGTAGAGACGGAGGAAATGCTCCCAGTCAGCGGCGTGGAAATGGCCGAGTTCGAGGTCGGAGAGTTCGACCTGCCCGGGGTTGGTCTGGCCATCCAGCTCGACATTGTGGATGCGGATCTGAAGCCCCTTGGTGCCGGGGCGGAAGAACAGCTTTCCCGCAACGTGGCTCAGGAACCCACCCGACAGATGACGCCCCCATGTGGGAAAGCAGGCCTCCGCCGCCTCCTGCCGGGCGCGCTGGTCGAGGGGGAAGGCCTTGAAGACGGTCTCTGCACCCGCCTCGAGCGGCGCCAGCGCCTCGACCGGACGCACGCGGGCGCAGAGGCAGCTCTCGGGCAGGGCGGCCAACTCCTCGGCCACGGGGCGCGAGGGCAGCAGGAACTCGTCGGTGTCAATATGGGCGAGCCAGTCGACCTCGGGTTTGCGGTTGTTGGCGTGGCGGGCGTTGGCGCCCTGCCGGACCTGGTGTTTCGCCGGCTTGCCGTTGCGCTTGGCCCACCAGGCATCATCGGTTCGGAAGACCCGGATCTTCGGGTGGGTGGCCAGCCTCTCCTCCGCCTCTGGCATGGCGTCGTCGAGATAGAGGTAGATCCGGTGCGCCCCGAGCTCGAGATGCCAGGCGGCGAAATCGAGGATCTCGGGCAGGGCGGCGTTGGTGGTGGTGACAGTGCCCCAGCGGATCATGGCAGCGCCCCGAAAATCCGTGCCACAGCCGCATCTGGATCGAAGGCGCGGGTCAGCAGCATGTCATGCGCGGCAAGGCGTGCGCGCAGCTCGGGGGTGTCGGCGCAGACCTCGTCGAAGAGCATCCGCAGTCCGTCCTCGCCCTCTTCCTCTGCAAGAAAGGCGATCAGGTTGGCCTGTCCCATCTCTTTCCGCTCGGAGCGCGCCCGGTAGGAGCCCTGCGTGCGGCGGAAGGCGAGGTGGTCGCGGAAGTGCTGCCAGCTGGGTGCGTGCAGGTGGACGAGGTGGATGCCTTCGAGCTTGGCGCGGTTGCTGGCATCCTCGCCGCGGTATTTCAGCGTGTGGATGCCGAGACGGGTCTCGGGGATGCCGGTGCGGGCAAAGACCTTGCCGGAGGTGTGGCTCAGGAAACCGCCATAAAGATGCATGCCGAAGGTCGGGTAGATCTCCTGCAGCACCGCCTTCTTCTGCCCGGCGTGGTGATGGGTGCGCTTGAAATGCACCGGCCAGCCTGCGTCGTTTGCCAGCGCTTCCACCGGTGCCACGCGGGCCAGCGCGTGGCCGCGCGAGACCTCGGAGAGCAGCTCGGCCACCGGGCGGTCGCTGAGCAGGAACTCGTCGGCATCGATATGGCCGAGCCAGTCGAGCTCATCGTGCACAGCGCGCAGGCAGCGGGTGGCGTTGTGGGCCTGCCTCAGCTGGTGCGCCTCGGGGCGGGGCTTGCCGGTGGCCTGCCACCAAGCGTCGTCGCAACGGGTGACGTGGATCCTCGGGTGGCGTTCGAGAAAGGCGGCGGTCTCGGCCTCGGGGGCGTCGAGATAGATGTGCAGCGCCTGGGCGCCAAGCTCGAGGTGATGGGCGGCGAACCGCGCGATGACGGGCAGGGGCGCACGGATCGTCGAGACCAGCCCCCAGCGCAGGGTCTCGGGCGTGAGAGACGCAGCTTCGGCAGGCACCGGGGCGGGGTTGCCGGGGCGCTTGCCGGGGGCGGGCTCGGGCGTCTGGCGGGCCTTGCGGGTGCGCATGACCATCAGCCGGCGGAACAGCGTGCGATCATCGTGGATCAGCAGATCGAGCAGGTGATGGGCGAGGGGGGCGATCACCGGGTCCGCCTCGGCCTCCATCCAGAGCCGCCCGATCATGTTCACGTCGAGCCCGCCATTGACGATGGAATAGGCGTCCATGTTCAGCGGCAGCTTGCCGCCGGCCTTGCGGTCGAGCGCAAAGGGTCGGTCGGCGGGCTGGCCCGAATAGAGCCGCTCGGTTTCGTAGAGCTTCATGGTGCCGAAGAGCACGGTCAGCGCCAGCCCGACAGAGCGCTGGGTCGCGGTCAGCCCGTGATCGCCAAAGGTGGTGATGGCCGAAACCAGCCAGCGCGGATCGAGGGTTTCGAGCAGATGCGGGCCCTGTTCGGCCCAGAGCCGGTGGAAGAGCTCGGGCAGGTGCGCGGGGAAGTCGCGCTTGCGCAGATGGGCGATGAGCAGGCCGTTGAGAAACACCAGCTCGCTCTGGCCCTGCAGCTCTCGGCGCAGGTCGAAACGCTTGCGATGATAGCTGGAGCGGAAGGGGCGGTCCTCGGACGGATCATCTTCGGGGTCGGCGACGATCTGCAAGGCCAGCGGGGCGAGGTCGAGATCGGCGGGCGGCGGGGCCTCGCCTCTAGCATAGCTGATGGCGTCGCGCCGGCCCTCCATCTGGGTCAGCACCGCATCGATGCCGCCGGGCCAGGTGGGGCGATTGCTCTTGCTTGTCTCGTCGCTGGGGTCGTCGCTGCTCATGGCGCGGAGAGTGGCGCGGGATCGCGCGCCGCGCAATCGTGGCGGCGCGCTTTCCGGGCGTGGTGGTGCAGCGGGGACGCGGGCGTCAGAGGCGCTCGTAATCGCCCAGCATGGTCGGGCAGCGGCGATGGGCGTTGGTGAGACCGGCCGCCGCGCCGTTGCGGATCAGGTGCCACGTGGGCTTGTAGCCCGGCACCTGCGCCCGCGAATACGAACAGCCGCCGGGAGTGACATAGACCTGGCCCTGGTAGGATGCGCCGGGATGGGGGTTCGCGTTGTTGGCACGCAGCGTCTTCTGGCTGGGGCCGAAGGCGGTGTTGGCGGCGTGCGCCGCGGGGGTGAGCGAGATCATGGCAACAGCGAAGGCAAGCGCGAAGGGTCGGTTCATGCAGGGAAAACTCCGTTCCGTTGGGTGTGAGGGCAGGATCGGGCACAGGTGTAAACGCGACCTATAAATTTACAATGCGCGGCGTTTCCTGACGTTGCGCTGCGGCGCCAGGGGCGCTGCGCCGGTGCTGCGGGCTTGGCAAAGCCTGCGCTTTGGGGCAGAGCAGAGGCATGAGCACCACCTCCTTCACCCTCCACGCCACCGACGGCAAGGCGCGCACCGGCGTGATCTCGACCCCGCGTGGCGAGATCCGCACCCCGGCCTTCATGCCGGTGGGCACCGCTGCCACGGTCAAGGCGATGCTGCCCGAGCAGGTCCGCTCCACCGGGGCCGACATCCTGCTGGGCAACACCTATCACCTGATGCTGCGCCCCACCGCCGAGCGCATCGCGCGCCTGGGCGGGCTGCACCAGTTCATGAATTGGGACCGGCCGATCCTGACCGACTCGGGCGGTTTCCAGGTGATGAGCCTCGCGGATCTGCGCAAGCTCACCGAGGAGGGGGTCAGCTTCCGCAGCCACATCGACGGCTCCAAGCACATGCTTACCCCCGAGCGCTCGATGGAGATCCAGCGCCTGCTGGGCTCGGATATCGTGATGTGTTTCGACGAATGCCCGGCACTGCCCGCCGACCGCAAGCGGCTCGAGGAGAGCATGCGCCTGTCGATGCGCTGGGCACAGCGCTCGCGCGATGCCTTCGGCGACCGGCCCGGGCACATGCTCTTCGGCATCCAGCAGGGCGGGCTCGAGCCGGACCTGCGCGAGGAGAGCGCCAAGGCGCTGACCGAGATCGGCTTTGACGGCTACGCCGTGGGCGGGCTCGCGGTGGGCGAGGGGCAGGAGGCGATGTTCGGCTGTCTCGATCACGCGCCGGACACCCTTCCTGTGGACAAGCCGCGCTACCTGATGGGCGTCGGCAAGCCGGACGACATCGTCGGCGCGGTCAAGCGTGGCATCGACATGATGGACTGCGTGCTGCCGACCCGCTCGGGGCGCACCGGGCAGGCCTTCACCCGGCGCGGCGTGGTCAACATCAAGAACGCCCGCCACGCCGATGATCCGCGGCCGCTGGACGAACACTGTTCCTGCCCGGCCTGCACCGGCTATTCGCGCGCCTACCTGCACCACGTGTTCCGCTCGCACGAGATGATTTCGGGGATGCTGCTGACCTGGCACAACCTGCAATATTTCCAGGACATCATGGACGGGATGCGTGGGGCCATCGCCGAGGGCCGGTTCGAGGCTTGGGAGGCTGCGTTCCACGCCGGCCGTGCCGAGGGCGATATCGAGCCCCTCTGAGAGCTCGCCCATCGGCGCCGAGCGGCGCCGTGGGGCATGGAACCGCCGTGCCGGGGCCGCGAGCGGAACCCGGGCACGGTCCTCCGCATTGGGGTCCTGACACGCAAGTTACAGGAGGCCTCATGCGCCACATCACTCTTCCCGCCCTCTCCCTGATCCTGATGACCGGCGCCGCCGCGGCGCAGAGCGTCGACATGTCCAACCTCTACAGCGTCGATGACGCGGACGTGATGGGCCCCGATGGCAACAAGATCGGCGAGATCGAGGAGATCCTCGTCGATGTCACCGGCATCCCGGTGGCAGCCGTGGTCGAGGCCGGTGGGTTCCTCGATATCGGAGACGAGGACATCGTCGTCTCGCTCGAGGACCTGACCTTCGACGCCGGTAACTACAGCACGCTGCTGACCGAGGAAGAGCTCGAAGACCTTCCGGAATGGGACGACTGACGCGTTCCGTCCAGGAGAACCATGTTTGCGGCGCGCCTCACGAGGGCGCGCCGTTTTTCTGTCGATGATGGCTCGGTGTGCGGGTTCAGAACACCCCTGCACGGGTGAACAGCCCATGTGCATGCTGCAACGCGGCCCTGCGTTGTCGCGGCGCAGAAAGCACCTATGTCCTGCCTCCGAACCAAGGGGGGCCCGCTTCCGGGCCCGAGCGCGAAAGGACATGACCATGACCGAAGCCCTGTTCAGCAAGTTTACCGCCGGTGGCATCGCGATGAGCAATCGCATCGTGATGGCGCCGCTGACCCGCAACCGTGCCGACGATGAGGACGGCACCGTCAACGACCTGCATGTGGAGTATTACCGCCAGCGCGCTGGCGCCGGCCTGATCATCACCGAGGCGACGCAGATCTCGCCCGCCGGCAAGGGCTATATCCAGACGCCGGGCATCCACACCGAGGCGCAGGCCGCGGCGTGGAAGCGCGTGACCGACGCGGTGCACGAGGCCGGCGGCAAGATCGTCGTGCAGCTCTGGCATGTGGGCCGCATCTCGCACACCTCGCTGCAGCCGGACGGGCAGGCGCCGGTGGCGCCCTCGGCGATCTCGGCGGGGGTTCAGACCTTCACCCAGAACGGCTTTGAGGACACGTCCGAGCCGCGCGCCCTGACCGAGGCCGAGATCAAGGCCACGGTCGAGGATTACCGCAAGGCTGCCGCGCTGGCGATCAAGGCCGGGTTCGACGGGGTCGAGGTGCACGGCGCCAATGGCTACTTGATCGACCAGTTCCTCAAGACCGGCGCCAACCGGCGTGACGACGCCTATGGCGGCGCGATCGAGAACCGCGCCCGCTTCCTCTTCGAGGTGCTCGATGCAGTGACCGACGAGATCGGCAGCGACCGCACCGGCCTGCGCCTCTCGCCCTTCTCGCCGGCGAACGGAATCGACGATGCCGATCCTCAGGCGGATTTCGAATACGTGGTGCCGAAGCTCAACGCCTATGGCCTCGCCTATCTGCACATGGTCGAAGGCGCCACCGGCGGCTCGCGCGAGCTAGAGGAAGGCCAGAGCATCGACGCCCTGCGCAAGCTCTTCGAGGGGCCCTACATGGGCAACAACGGCTATGATCGCGAAATGGCGGTCAGTGCCGTGGCCGAGGGCAAGGCGGATCTGGTGGCCTTCGGACGGCCGTTCATCGCGAACCCGGATCTGGTCGACCGCCTGCGCCGGGAGGCGCCGCTCAACGAGGGTGACCAGAGCACCTTCTACGGTGGTGGCGCCGAGGGCCTGATCGACTATCCGACGCTCGAAGACGAGGCGGCCTGATCCGGTTATGCTTGTGCGGGCCCGCGCCTTGCGGCATGAGACGGGCCTGCACTCGCGGCAAGGAGCCGGAACATGGATTACTCGAAATCGGGCGGCGCGCGCCCGGGCAGCAACGCCCCGCGCTACGACCGCCACAAGGACGCGCCCAAGGGCAAGGTCGCCACTGCCGGCAAGGCAGGCAAGGCCGAGCTTCTGGCGCGGATGAAAGCCGCACAGTCGCAGGGCAAGGACGCGCCCGAGACCTGAGCAAACCGGCGGATGCGGCCCTGACGGGCGGCATCCGTTCCTCCTTGTGCAGCGGTGCGGCGTGGTGCCGGTTCGGGTCCGGGTTTTCGCCGCCGTCACGCAAAAGTCGCCTTGCAGCCGCTGGCCCGCTTCGTCATGCTGCGTCGACCGGAGGGTGGCGCGGTTGATTTCCGAAGGGCACGACCCCACCTTAAAGCTCCGAGACAGGGGATGGCGGGAGCCGCCGGAGAACCGGGGCCGGGCCATCCTGCCAAGACGAAGGAATGCTAATGCAACAGCCTCTCAATTCCTCCTATCCCGTGCTGCCGCTGCGCGACATCGTCGTGTTCCCGCACATGATCGTGCCGCTCTTCGTGGGGCGCGAGAAGTCGGTGAAGGCACTCGAGGAGGTCATGGCCGACGACAAGCAGATCCTGCTTGCCGCCCAGATCGACCCCGCGGTCGACGACCCGACCAGCGACGGCATCTACCGCGCCGGCGTGCTGGCCAACGTGCTGCAGCTGCTCAAGCTGCCCGATGGCACCGTCAAGGTGCTGGTCGAGGGCCAGAGCCGCGTGAAGATCACCGAGTATCTCGAGAACGAGGAGTTCTTCGAGGCCAAGGCCGAGCACGTGTCCGAGATGCCCGGCGATCCCGCCGCCATCCAGGCGCTTGTGCGGACTGTCGGTGAAGAGTTCGAGCGCTACGCCAAGGTCAAGAAGAACATCCCCGAAGAGGCGCTTTCGGCGGTCTCCGAGACCACCGAGCCGGCCAAGCTGGCCGACCTCGTCGCGGGCCATCTCGGCATCGAGGTGGAGCAGAAGCAGGAGCTTCTGGAGACGCTGCCGATCAGCGAGCGGCTGGAGAAGGTCTATGGCCTGATGCAGGGTGAGCTGTCGGTTCTGCAGGTCGAGAAAAAGATCAAGACCCGCGTCAAGAGCCAGATGGAGAAGACCCAGCGCGAGTACTACCTGAATGAGCAGATGAAGGCCATTCAGAAGGAACTTGGCGACGGCGAGGATGGCCAGAACGAGGTTAACGAACTGGCCGAGCGCATCGAGGCCACGAAGCTCTCGAAAGAGGCACGCGAGAAGGCCGATGCCGAGCTCAAGAAGCTGCGCAACATGTCGCCCATGTCGGCCGAGGCCACCGTGGTGCGCAACTATCTCGACTGGATGCTGTCGATCCCGTGGGGCACCAAGTCGCGCGTGAAGAAGGATCTGGGCCGGGCGCAGGACGTGCTCGATCACGATCACTACAGCCTCGAGAAGGTCAAGGAGCGCATCGTCGAGTATCTCGCGGTGCAGGCGCGCAGCCAGAAGCTGAAGGGGCCGATCCTCTGTCTCGTCGGCCCTCCGGGTGTCGGTAAGACCTCGCTCGGCAAGTCGATGGCCAAGGCCACCGGGCGCGAGTTCATCCGCATCTCGCTGGGTGGCGTGCGCGACGAGTCCGAGATCCGCGGTCACCGCCGGACCTATATCGGCTCGATGCCGGGCAAGATCATCCAGGCGCTGAAGAAGGCCAAGACCACGAACCCGCTCATCCTGCTCGACGAGATCGACAAGATGGGGCAGGACTTCCGTGGCGACCCGGCCTCGGCAATGCTGGAAGTGCTCGACCCCGAGCAGAACGGCACCTTCGTCGACCACTATCTCGAAGTGGAGTATGACCTTTCGAACGTGATGTTCGTCACCACGTCGAACTCGTACAACATGCCGGGGCCGCTGCTTGACCGGATGGAGATCATCCCGCTCTCGGGCTACACCGAGGACGAGAAGACCGAGATCGCCAAGCGCCACCTGCTGAGCAAGCAGATCAAGGCCCACGGGCTCAAGAAGGGCGAGTTCACGCTCACCGACGAGGCGCTGACCGACATCGTCCGCTACTACACCCGCGAGGCCGGGGTGCGGAACCTCGAGCGCGAAATCGCGCGCCTGGCCCGCAAGGCGGTGACCAAGATCGTCAAGAAGGAGACCGAAGAGGTCACGGTGACGCCGGAGAACCTCGACGATTTCCTCGGCGTTCGGAAGTACCGCTACGGCCTGGCCGAGGACGAGAGCCAGATCGGCGTTGTGACGGGGCTTGCCTACACCTCCGTGGGGGGCGACCTGCTGCACATCGAGGCGCTGAAGCTGCCCGGCAAGGGCCGCATGAAGACCACCGGTAAACTCGGCGACGTGATGAAGGAGAGCATCGAGGCCGCGTCCTCCTATGTGCGCTCCATCGCGCCGCAGATCGGGGTCAAGCCGCCGCGCTTCGACAAGTGGGACATCCACGTGCACGTGCCCGATGGCGCGACGCCCAAGGATGGCCCCTCGGCCGGTCTTGCGATGGTGACGGCGATCGTCTCGGTGCTCACCGGGTTGCCGGTCCGCAAGGACATCGCCATGACCGGCGAGGTCACGCTGCGGGGCAATGCCTCTGCCATCGGTGGCCTGAAAGAGAAGCTGCTCGCGGCGCTGCGCGGCGGGATCAAGACCGTTCTCATCCCCGAAGAGAACGAGAAGGATCTGGCCGAGCTGCCCGACAACGTGAAGGAGGGGCTCGAGATCATCCCCGTCAAGCACGTGTCGGAAGTGCTCGAGATTGCGCTGATCGGCAAGCCCGAGCCCATCGAGTGGGACGAGGAGGCCGAAGAGGCCGCCGCGGCCCTGGCCAAGGGCGAAGACACGGCCGCGGGCGCGACCGCGCACTGAGGCTGGTCCCAACCGGAAAATGAGGCGGCGCCGCAAGCGATTGCGGCGCCGTTTTTGTTTTCGCGACTGGCTGGCCGGATGAGCGCAGTATGCCGCATTTCGGTGTCGCAAAAGAAAACGCCGGGCGCGGGGCCCGGCGTTTCGAATGACTTTCGGAGGGGAGAGCTTAGCTGCCCTGACCCTGCGGAGCTGCCGGTGCCTGCTGCTGGGCCGGTGCTGCCGCCGGGGCGGGGGCGCCTTTGCCGCGGGACGACAGCGGGTCGTCCTGACGCTGCACGGAGCCTTCGAAATGCGCGCCGCTCTCGATCGCGATGGTCTTGTGGATGATGTCGCCCTCGACCCGCGCGGTGGCGGTGAGGCGGACCTTGAGGCCACGCACGCGGCCGACGATGCGGCCGTTGATGACGACGTCGTCGGCGACGACTTCGCCCTTGATGGTGGCGCTCTCGCCGATGGTCAGCAGGTGGGCGCGGATGTCGCCCTCGACCGTGCCTTCGACCTGGATGTCGCCGGTGGTCTTGAGGTTGCCGGTGATGTGAAGATCGCTCGACAGCACCGATGCCGGCGGCTTCGCCTTCGGCGGGGTCGACGGCTTGAAGTCGCCGCTGGGCGCGCGCGGAGCTTCGGCGGCCGGCTTCGGTGCGTTGTCCTCGGCCTTGGGGCCGGGCTCGTTGATCTTGCTCTTAGAAAACATCGTTTGCAGCCTTGATGTAGATCATGGGGTTCACAGGTTCGCCTCCGACGCGGACCTCGTAATGAAGATGCGTCCCGGTCGACCGTCCGGTATTTCCCATATCACCAACACGGTCCCCGCGCGAGACCCTTTGGCCGACCTTCACGCGGATTTTGGACATGTGCGCGTAGCGGGTCTCGATTCCGAACTCGTGCTTGATCTTTACCAGCCGGCCATAGCCCGACATCCAGCCCGCATGGGTCACGACGCCATCGGCGGTCGAGTAGATCGGCGTGCCATGCGGCGCGGCGAAATCGGTGCCCGCGTGCAGGCGGCCCCAGCGGCGGCCGAAGCCCGAGGTGAAGCGGAAGGGATCCTTCAGCGGCGTGGCGAAGGGCGCCTTCTCGGCGGCGATGCGGTAGAGGTTGAGCTTGTCCATCTCGCCGAGGATGCGGTTGGCGCGCTCCATGTCGGCGGAGGGTTCCTCGCCGCGGGTCGAGAAGGTCAGCGGGGTCAGAGGGCCGCCCTGGCCGGAATAGCCGCGGCGAACCTGGCTGATGATGCGGTCGGGGTCCATCCCGGCATCGGAGAACATCTTGTCGAGCGGCTTGACCGAGACGGTCATCGCCTCTTCGAGCTGGCGGAAGATGCGGTCGTTCTTCTCTTCCATCAGGCGCAGCTCGGTGGCGATCTCGTCGGCGCGCACCAGCGCGTCCTGCGCATCGGCGACCACCTGGTCGCGCTCCTCGGCGGTGCGGGCCAGTGCCTCGGCCAGCAGGTCGAGCGTGCCATCCGCCTCGTTGCCGCCAGCGACGGCCACGTCGCCCCCTTCGATCTGGGTCTCGAGCGCGGCGAGGCGGTCATTGACATCCTCGCGCTCTTTCATGGTCTCGCGCAGCGTGGCCTGGATCACATCGATCCCGGTCTCGAGCTCGCGCCGGCGGGCCTCGCTGTCGAGCAGCTTGCCCTGCATCGCCGAAACCTGCTCGAGCGCTGTGCTGAAGCGTTCCTGCGCGGCGAGCGATTCCGCCGTGCGGGTGTCACGCTCTTGCGAGAGCTCGTTGAGCCGGCGCTGGTAGGTGATCTGGTCGCGCTTGGCCTGTTCCCGGAAGTTCCCGGCGCTGATGCTGTCCATTAGCAGGATCGCAGTGGCGACGATGGTCCAGGCGACCACCAGGCCCGCTCCGAGAGCGGCCACGGCCTGCGTCTCCGAGCGCAGCCGGATGAAGCGTGTGTCGGTGTCCGATTTCAGAAACACCCGACGTTCTGGAAAAACGCGCTCTAGCAGCGCATGGGTTCTGATCGCGAAACGCGTTCTCACCGTATTCGTCCCCTGTTCCCGTCCAAGTTCCAATGCGCCGGTTCCCCACCCGACGTCTTGGCAAGGGGGTAAAGAGGCAGCGACAAAATCGCAACAATTTTGGGCTTGCCGTGGTTTTGCCGCGGCGGAATCGCGCTTGGGTGGCGAAAAACCGCCGACACCAAGGGGTTCCGGGCGCTCAATATTTCGTCACTGTTGCCCGGGACGTTCGCCTGCAAGCGATTATTCCTCTGCCAGAGGCCAGTAGAAATCGAGCGGCAGACCCGCTTCGGCGCGCTTCTCGTCGTTGAAGGGCGGCTTCAGCGTGCTGTGGAAATAGCGCCGCACGAGGTCGTGGAACACGTCCTTGGGGTCGAGCTCGTGGCGACCGCAGAGGAAGTGGAACCACTTCGAGCCATAGGCCACGTGGCCGACCTCCTCGGCGTAGATTGTCTCGAGCGCGGCCACGGCATCGTCGGCGCCTGCGCGGCGGAACAGGTCGATCATGCCGGGCGTCACGTCGAGCCCGCGCGCCTCGAGTACCATCGGAACCACGGCAAGGCGGCCCAGCAGGTCCTCGGCGGTGTCTTCGGCGGCGCGCCACATGCCGGCATGGGCGGGCAGGGCACCGTAGAAGCTGCCCTGCGCCTCGAGACAGTCGCACATCAGGTTGAAATGCTTGGACTCCTCGTCCGCCGCGCGCACCCAGTCGTCGTAGAAGCCGAGCGGGAAGCGCGTGTCGGTGAAGCGGGCGATGATGTCCCAGTGCAGGTCGACGGCGTTGAGCTCGATATGCGCCACCGCGTGCAGCAGCGCGATGCGGCCCTTTTCCGAGCCGGGCTTGCGCTTGGGCACGTCGCGCGGATCGAGCAGCTCGGGCTTTTCCGGGCGCGACGGGCGTAGCGGCGGCGCGGCCTTTCCCAGCGGGATCGGCGTGCCGGCCTCGCGGGCGGCGCGCCATGCGCGCGCATGGGCATGGCTCAACGCTGTCTTGGCGCGCCCGTCGGCGGTGGTGAGCACCTCCACCGCCATCTCGCTCAGGGTCTTGGTCATGCCGGCCTGTCCTTTCGCGTCCGCCATCCGTCTCTCAGAGCGCCTTGGCGGCCTCGAGCACCTCCGCGGCATGGCCCGGCACCTTCACCTTGCGCCATTCCTTGGCGATCTTGCCCTCGGCGTCGATCACGAAGGTGCTGCGCTCGATCCCCATGAAGGTCTTGCCGTACATCTTTTTCTCCTTCCAGACATCGTAGGCCTCGCAGACCTCGGAGCCTTCGTCGGAGAGCAGCGGCACGGTCAGCGCCTTCTTCTTCATGAACTTCTCGTGGCTGGCGAGGCTGTCCTTCGACAGGCCGAAGACCTTGATCCCCGCGGCCTCGAACTCCGGCAGCAGGGCGCTGAACTCCTCGTTCTCCTTGGTGCAGCCCGAGGTGTCGTCGCGCGGGTAGAAGAACAGCACCACGGGGGCGGGGCGCAGGGCCGAAAGGGTGACGTCGGCGCCCTCGGTCGAGGGCAGGGTGAAGTCGGGGGCGATGTCGCTCATGTCGAAGGCTCCGGTCTTGCTGTTTCTCAATTCCTGACCTTCGGTGTAGAACGCCGTGAACACAAAGCAAAGCAACGGGCCGCATCACCAGTGACCACAGAGGACCACGAGACGCCGGAACCTGCCGCGCCGTCGGCGCGCAAGCGGCGTCGCGGCCTGCGCCTGCTGGCCGGGGGGCTGCTGGTCGTCATGGTGCTGGCGCTGATCGCGGGGGGCGCCGCGCTGGTGCTGGTGGGCCGGCCCCTTTCGGCCCCGGACTGGCTGCGAGAGGGCATCGAGGCGCGACTCGACGAGGCGCTGCCGGGCCTGACCATCGATTTCGGCGACGTGTCGGTTCTGGTGGAGCGGGACGGTCTGGCCCGGGTGGTGCTTTCGGATGTGGATCTGCAGACCAGCGACGGTGTGCCGGTGGCAACGCTGGCGGATCTGCGCGCCGGGCTCGATCCGCTGCCGCTGCTGCGCGGCGAGCTGCAGCTCGGCCGGGTGAGCCTTGCCGGGGCCAGCATGAGCCTGCGCCGCGACCGGGAGGGCAGGGTCGGGCTGGCGCTTGGCGATGCGTTCTCCTCCGACACCAAGGCCCCGGACATCCCGACGATTATCGCGCAGATCGACGCGGCGCTGTCGGATCCGCGGTTCGACAGCCTGCGCCGCATCGAGGCCGAGGCGCTGACCATTCGCTACGAGGACGCCCGCGCGGGGCGCGGCTGGACCGCCGATGGCGGCCGGCTGAGCCTGACACGCGAGGACGGCACGCTGCGGCTCGCGGGGGATGTGGCGTTGCTTGGTGCCGGCGATGTCGCGGCGACGCTGGCGCTCAACGCGGAGAGCGTGATCGGTGAGCAATCGGCGCAGTTCGGCATGAACCTCAGCGCGCTGCCGGCGCAGGACATCGCGACCCAGAGCCCGGCGCTGGTCTGGCTGAGCGGCCTCAGGGCACCGATCTCGGGGGCGCTGCGCGGCACCATGACCGAGACCGGCGAGCTTGGCGCGCTGAACGCGACGCTGCAGATCGGCGCAGGCGTTCTGCAGCCCAACCCCCGCACCCAGCCGATCCCGTTCGGGCTGGCGCGCACCTATTTCTCCTATGATCCGGCCAGTCAGGCGCTGAGCTTCGACGAGATCACCGTGCAGAGCGCCGTCGGCACGGTGATCTCGGACGGGCGTGCGGTGCTGCACGGCGCCGAGACCGGCTGGCCCGACGGCATGACCGGCCAGTTCCGGGTAAGCCGCTTCGAGGCCGATGCGGAGGGCATCTTCGACACGCCCTTCACGCTCGACGGGGCCGAGCTTGACTGGCGGCTGGGCTTTGCGCCGTTCCGCTTCGAGCTTGGTCGCTTCCGCAGCAGCGACCCGGCCCTGCCACTGCGGCTTTCCGGCGAGCTGAGCGCCGAGAGCGAGGGCTGGCGGCTGGCGCTCGACGGACAGATCGCGCAGATGGATCACGAGACGCTGCTGTCCTACTGGCCGGAACGGATCCAGGACAAGCCGCGCAAATGGGTGGCCGACAACGTCCATGCCGGCGGCATCGAGGATGGCATCTTCTCGGTGCGCAAGGCGCCGGGAGAGAAGCCGGAAACCTATATCGACGCGCGCATCACCGGGGGCGAGCTGACCTACGCGCGCAACCTGCCGCGGCTCACCGGGGCCGAGGGGCAGCTCACGATCTACGACCACCGGCTCGCAGTCACCGTCGAGGCCGGCAAGGTGATCCCGCCCGAGGGCGGAGAGATTGAAGGGGCGGGAAGCCGCTTCGTGATCCGCGACATGCGCGAGAAGCCCGCCACCGGCGAGTTGACGCTTTCGGCGCGTGGTCCTCTGGTGGCGGCGCTCTCGTACATCGACAGCCCCAAGCTCGAGATCATGCAGAAGGCCGGCAGGCCGGTGGCGTTGGGAGAGGGCGATGTCGAGATCGGCGGCACCATCTTGATGCCGTTGATGAAGGGCGTGAAGCGCGAGGACATGACGATCGACATCACCGGCACGCTGAGCGACGTCTCGAGCGACCAGGTGGTGGCGGGCAAGACGTTGGCTGCCGAGCGGCTGGCGCTGGCGGTCGATGATGACCGGGTGACGATCTCGGGCGCGGTGGATTTCGACGGCGTGCCCTTCGAGGGCGGCTGGTCGCAATCGCTCGAGCCCGGTGCCGGCAGCTCGGTCGAGGGCAAGATCGTGCTGTCCGAGCCGGTGGCGCAGGCGCTGGGGCTGACGCTCGCACCGGGGACGATCTCGGGGCAGGGACGCGCGACGCTGAGCATCGATCTCGCGCCGGGCGAGACGCCGCGCTTTGCGCTGAACTCGTCGCTGGCCGGGGTGGGCCTGTCGCTGCCGCAGCTCGGCTGGCGGCTCTCGCAGCAGCAGACCGGCGCGCTCGAGGTGACCGGGGCGCTTGGGCAGCCGGTGCAGATCGAGCGGCTGGCGCTGTCGGGCGCGGGGCTCGAGGCGGAGGGGCGGGTGCGGCTCAACCCCGATGGCAGCTTCGGACGGCTGGAATTGCCGCGGCTGCGGGTCGGGGGCTGGCTCGACAGTTCCGTGGTGCTGACGGCGCAGGGGCGCGGGGCGCCGCCGGCGATCACCCTGAACGGCGGTCGGGTCGACATGCGCAGCGCGCCGTTCGGGCAGGGTGGCGGAAGCGGGGGCGCGGCGACGGGGCCGATGCAGATCAGCCTCGACCGGCTTCAGGTCTCGGACAGCATCGCGGTCACCGGCTTCGAGGGACGATTCCGCGATGCTGGCGGGCTGACCGGGGATTTCACCGCCGATCTCGGCCGGGCCGAGATCAACGGGGCGTTGGTGCCGCAGAACGGCGGCAGCGCCATCCGTATCCGCGCCCGCGATGCCGGCGACGTGCTGGCCGGCGCCGGGGTGTTCAACAACGTCAAGGACGGCACCTTCGATCTCACGCTGGTGCCAGTGCGCGGGCAGGACGGCACCTATGACGGCAATCTCGTGATCCGCGAGACCCGGCTGCAGGACGCGCCCGCCATCACCGGGCTGCTCGACGCGATCTCGGTGGTGGGGCTGCTCGACGAGCTGAACGGATCGGGGATCTATTTCACCGAGGTCGAGGCGCGCTTCCGCCTGAGCCCGCGGCAGGTGGTGCTGACCCGGTCGAGCGCCATCGGCCCCTCGATGGGGATCTCGATGGACGGGTTCTACAACCTCGCCGACAAGCGGATGGACATGCAGGGCGTGCTGTCGCCGATATATATCCTCAACGGCATCGGCCAGCTCTTTGCCCGCAAGGGCGAGGGGCTGATCGGCTTCAACTTCAACCTGCGCGGCGCGGCCAGCGATCCGCAGGTCTCGGTGAACCCGCTTTCGGCCTTCACCCCGGGCATCTTCCGTGACATCTTCCGCCGCCCGCCCCCCAGCGTCAGCCAGTAAGACCACCCCCGACCCGAGAGGCCCCATGCACCTGAGCGATTTCGATTTCGATCTGCCCGATGAGCTGATCGCGACCCGCCCCGCCAACCCGCGCTCTTCGGCGCGGCTGCTGGTGGCCGAGGGCGACACGATCACCGATGCGGTGGTGCGCGACCTGACGCAATGGCTGCGGCCCGGCGACCGGCTGGTGCTGAACGACACCAAGGTGATCCCGGCGCGGCTTTCGGGCGCGCGCACGCGCGAGAGCGCGCAGGGCGTGACGCAGGCGCAGATCGAGATCACGCTGCTCGAGCCGCGCCCGGGCGGGCTCTGGGCGGCGCTGGTCAAGCCGCTGAAGAAGCTGCGCGAGGGCGAGACGGTGGTGTTCTCCGAGGCGCTGTCGGCGACGCTCGAGGCGCGCGAGGACGGGCAGGGGCTCTTGCGCTTCAATCTCGAGGGCGAGGATTTCGACGCGGCACTGGCCGAGGCGGGCGCCATGCCGCTGCCGCCCTACATCGCCGCCAAGCGCGCCGCCGACGCGCAGGACAAGACCGACTACCAGACCGTCTGGGCCGAGCGCACGGGCGCGGTGGCCGCGCCCACCGCCAGCCTGCATTTCGACGCAGGCCTGCTGGCCGCGCTCGAGGCGCATGGCGTCGCCTTCACCAAGGTGACGCTGCATGTGGGCGCGGGGACCTTCCTGCCGGTCAAGGTCGACGACGTGACCACCCACAAGATGCACGGAGAGTGGGGCGAGGTGAGCGAGAGCGCCGCCGCCGAGATCGCCGCCACCAAGGCGGCGGGTGGCCGGGTGATCCCGGTGGGCACCACGGCGCTGCGGCTGCTGGAGACGGCGGCGCGCGACAGCGGCGCCATCGCGCCGTGGCAGGGTGTGACCGATATCTTCATCTATCCGGGCTTCGCGTTCCGCGTCACCGATGCGCTGATGACCAACTTCCACCTCCCCAAATCGACGCTGATGATGCTGGTCTCGGCGCTGATGGGGCGCGAGCGGATGATGGGCATTTACGAACATGCCATCTCGGAGCGCTATCGTTTCTTCTCCTACGGCGATTCATCTTTGCTGATTCCTTAGGCGCTCTGTGCTTGCGTTTGGCAGTGCCTGATGCCACGGCTCTGGCGAAACGGAATCGCCGCCGCACTGCGTGGGCAAGACGCAAGACGACGCACCAAGGAGAGCCGCCATGCTCGACGTGTTCAAACATTCCTGGGCCCTGCTTCTGGGGATGTTGCTGCTGATGCTGGGCAACGGCCTGCAGGGCTCGCTTCTTGGTGTGCGCGGCAGCGGCGAGGGCTTCTCGGCGTTCTCTATGTCGGTGGTCATGTCGGCCTATTTCGCCGGCTTCCTGATCGCGTCGATGGTGACGCCGGGGATGATCCGCCGCGTCGGGCACGTCCGGGTCTTCGCCGCGCTGGGCTCGTTCATCTCGGCGGTGCTGATCCTCTACCCGTCCTTCCCGCATCCCGCGGCCTGGACCATCGAGCGCATGATCATCGGGTTCTGCTATTGCGGAGTCTACGTCACCGCCGAAAGCTGGCTCAACAACTCGACCTCGAATGACAGCCGCGGGCAGGCGCTCTCGGCCTACATGATGGTGCAGATGCTGGGCATCATCGCGGCGCAGGCGATGCTGCTGGTGCCGGACCCCTCGGGCTTCCTGCTCTTCGTCATTCCCTCGGTGCTGGTTTCCATCGCGTTTGCGCCGATTCTGCTCTCGGTCAGCCCGACCCCTGCCTTCGCGACCACCAAGCGGATGAGCCTTCGTGAGCTCTACGGCGTGTCTCCGCTGGGCTTTGTCGGCATCTTCCTGCTGGGCGGCGTGTTTGCCGCGCAGTTCGGCATGGCGGCGGTGTTCGCCGCCGAGGCCGGGCTGCGGCTGAGCCAGATCTCGATGTTCGTGGCCTCGTTCTATGTCGGGGCGCTGGTCACGCAATATCCGCTGGGCTGGCTCTCGGACCGGATGGACCGCCGCCGTCTGGTCGCCATCGTGGCGTTGCTGGGCGGTGTCGCCGCGGTGTTCGCGACCGCAATGACCGGCCAGTTCATGGTGCTTCTGGGCGCGGCATTCGTGATCGGCGGGGCGTCCAACCCGCTCTATTCGCTGCTGATTGCCTACACCAACGACTATCTCGACCATGACGACATGGCGGCGGCCTCGGCCGGCCTTCTCTTCGTCAACGGGGTGGGCGCCATCGCCGGCCCGATCATCACCGGTTACGCCATGCAGGTCTTTGGGCCCGGGGCTTACTTTGCCCTGATCGCGGTGCTGTTGTTGAGCCTCACCTCCTATGCCTTCTTCCGCATGACCGTGCGTGCGGCGCCCTCGGTGGACGACACCAGTGCCTACACCGCAGTGTCGCCAAGCTCGTCTCCGGTGGCCGTCGCGGTGGCGCAGGAACTGGCGATCGAGACCGCCGAGGCCGAGGCTGAAGCCGAAGCCGAGGCTCTGCGCGAGGCCTCCTGAGGGGCCTTGCACTGCCGGAATGTCGTAATTGACAGAATATTTTACTTTTGCTCCGTTCGAAGTGGAATGTAACCTCTACATGACGCTCGAACAGGGGCGAGGCGAGAAGGAGCATGTGGCCATGAAGGGGCCCGAGGAGATACTGACATTCTGGCTCGACGAGGTCGGAGAAGAGCGCTGGTATGCGCAGGACGAGGCGCTTGACGCCCGCGTGCGCGACCAGTTCGAAGAGACCTGGGAGGCGGCGATGGAGGGCCGGTTCGGCCTGTGGCTGACCTACCCGAGCGGGGCACTGGCCTATATCGTGCTGCTCGACCAGTTCCCGCGCAACATGTTCCGGGGCGACGGACGCGCCTTCGCCTCCGACGAGATCGCGATGGCGGCGGCGAAGCAGGCGATCTGGCGCGGCTGGGATCTCAAGATCGACGAGCCGGCGCGGCAGTTCTTCTACCTGCCGCTGATGCATTCCGAGAACCTGTGCGATCAGGACCGCTGCATCCGCCTGATGAAGGAGCGCATGCCCGAGACCGGGGCCTCGAACCTGCTTCACGCCCGTGCCCATCGCGAGGTGATCCGCGATTTCGGCCGCTTCCCGACCCGCAATGCGGCGCTCGAGCGCGCCTCGACCGCGGCAGAGAAGGCCTATGTCGAGGCGGGCGGCTACGGTACGACCATCCGTAAGCTGCAGGCCGAGGCGGCCTGATCCACTGCGCTGTTAGCGGCCGACAATCAAGGCTTTTCATTTCGGCAGGGCCCGTGCGAAGGTGATCGCACGGGCCCTTTCGCTTTGCCCTTTCCGGGGCAAAGTCGGGGCGAGGGAGAGGAAACCCGCCGCCCGAGATTGCTTTGCGTTGAAGCATTCCGGGAAATGGTTTAATGCCAAACTAATTTGACACGGACGGAGAGAGCCATGGCTTCGCAAAGCTTCGACATGATCGTGATTGGCGCGGGACCGGGCGGCTATGTCGCCGCGATCCGCGGCGCCCAGCTCGGGCTCAAGGTGGCCTGCGTGGAGCGCGAGCATATGGGGGGCATCTGCCTCAACTGGGGCTGTATCCCGACGAAGGCGCTGCTGCGGTCTTCCGAGATCTTCCACTACATGCACCGCGCCAAGGAATACGGCCTTTCGGCCGAGAAGATCGGCTTCGATCTCGACGCGGTGGTCAAGCGCTCGCGCGGCGTGGCCAAGCAGCTCAACTCGGGCGTCACCCATCTTCTGAAGAAGAACAAGGTGACCTCGATCATGGGCGACGCCACGATTACCGCCAAGGGCAAGGTCTCGGTCAAGACCGAGAAGGGCACCGAGGAGCTTACCGCCAAGAATATCGTCGTGGCCACCGGCGCGCGAGCGCGCGAGCTGCCCGGCCTCGAGGCGGATGGCGATCTGGTCTGGACCTACAAGGCGGCGCTGCAGCCCAAGCGCATGCCGAAGAAGCTGCTGGTGATCGGCTCGGGCGCCATCGGCATCGAGTTCGCCAGCTTCTACCACACGCTCGGCGCCGACACGACGGTGGTCGAGGTGATGGACCGAATCCTGCCGGTGGAGGACGAGGAAATCTCGAAATTCGCCAAGAAGCAGTTCGAGAAGCAGGGCCTCAAGATCCGCGAGAAGACCATGGTCAAGAAGCTCGACCGTGGCCAGGGCAAGGTCACCGCGCATATCGAGCAGAACGGCAAGACCACGACGGAGGAGTTCGACACGGTGATCTCCGCCGTGGGCATCGTCGGCAATGTCGAGGGGCTGGGGCTCGAGGAGCTGGGCGTGAAGGTCGAGCGCACCCACGTGGTGACCGACAAGCACTGCCGCACCGGCATCGAGGGCGTCTATGCCATCGGCGACGTGGCCGGCGCGCCGTGGCTGGCGCATAAGGCAAGCCACGAGGGCGTCATGGTGGCGGAGTTGATCGCCGGAGGTCATCCGCACGCGGTCGATCCCGACAGCATTGCGGGCTGTACCTATTGCCACCCGCAAGTGGCGAGCGTGGGCCTGACCGAGGCGCAGGCCAAGGAGGCCGGCTACAAGATCAAGGTGGGCCGCTTCCCGTTCATCGGCAACGGCAAGGCGATCGCGCTCGGCGAGCCCGAGGGCATGGTCAAGACCGTGTTCGACGAGAAGACCGGCGCGCTGCTGGGCGCCCACATGGTCGGCGCGGAAGTTACCGAGCTGATCCAGGGTTTCGTGGTGGGCCGCCAGCTCGAGACCACCGAAGAAGACCTGATGAACACGGTCTTCCCGCACCCGACCCTATCGGAGATGATGCACGAGAGCGTGCTCGACGCATGGGGACGGGCGATCCACTACTGATGACGCGGCTGAAGATTTTTCGTACGAAAAATCTTCGCGCATCGCAGGACACCACCGGTCAAGACTTTTCGGACGAAAAGTCTTGGCCTTTTTCGTGCTGTGTCAGCGTCTGGAAAAGAAGGCTTTGACGCGCGGCGCCAGCCAGTCCCAGAGCGCCGGGGCGCCGTGGCGGATCTTCGGGCCCATGCGGGCTTCGAACACGTCGTGGGTGACGTTGTAATCGTCCCAGCTGCCGCCACCGGACGCGAGGTTGAGGTTGGGCGGCTGGAAACGGTCGAGCGACTTGGCGAAGCGGGCGTCCGGCGTCTCGTTGGCCTCGAACTCGTGCCAGAGTGCCAGAAGATCCGCGCCCTGCGCTTGCGGCAGCATCCCGAAGAGCCGTTCCGCCGCTGCGGTTTCCTCGGCGGTTTTCGCCGCTTCATCGACCTCGCCGAAGAATGGCACGTCGCCGGCGTCGATCTCGACCAGGTCGTGGATCAGAAGCATGCGGATCACCCGCTCGACCGAGATGCCTTCGGGCGCGTGCTCACCCAGCACCAAGGCGAAGAGTGCGAGGTGCCAGCTGTGCTCGGCCGAGTTCTCGAACCGGCCGTCATGGTTGCGGGTGGCGCGGGTGATCGCCTTGAGCCGGTCGGCCTCCATCAGGAAGGCCATCTGGGCGTCGAGGCGGGCGGATTCGCTCTGGGATGGAGTCATCAGGCCGGTCTCCGTCGGTCATGGGGGGGATCGACCGGCGGGCCCGTTCAGGCGCCCTTGTCGCGGGCGATCTCGGAGAGCCGGTCGGTGATGAAGCGCCGAGCGCGCTGCTCGGCGAGGCGCACGCGCACAGAGGTGAGGAAGGCCTCCTCGAGCGTCGTCGAGGAGGCGCCGATGACCTTGGCCACTTCCATGTAGAAGCGCTCGTCTCCAGTGGCCTTCATCACCTTGAAGGTGTCTTCGGCCAGCTTGTCGGCAAGCTCCTGGGTCAGGGACATCGGCAGAGCCTCCTCAGCGGGTGCTTTCGGTCAGGCGGCGCTTCACGTAGCCAGTCACACCGTCGATCATGGTCTCCATGTGCGGCTCTTCGAAGAAGTGCCCGGAGCCCTCGATCTCCTCGTGGGTGATGGTGATGCCCTTCTGCTCCTTGAGCTTGCTCACCAGCGACGTGGTGTCAGCGGGCGGTGCCACGCGATCGGCGGTGCCGTTGATGATCAGGCCCGAGGCCGGGCAGGGCGCGAGGAACGAGAAATCGTACATGTTGGCCGGCGGCGAGACCGAGACGAAGCCGGTGATCTCGGGGCGGCGCATCAGCAGCTGCATGCCGATCCAGGCGCCGAAGGAGAAGCCCGCAACCCAGCAGTGCTTGGAGTTGTTGTTCATCGACTGCAGGTAGTCGAGCGCCGAGGCGGCGTCGGACAGCTCGCCTACGCCCTGGTCGTACTCGCCCTGGCTGCGGCCGACGCCGCGGAAGTTGAAGCGCAGCACCGTGAAGCCCATATTGTAGAAGGCGTAGTGCAGGTTGTAGACGACCTTGTTGTTCATCGTCCCGCCGAATTGCGGATGCGGATGCAGCACGATGGCAATCGGCGCGTCGCTTTCCTTCTGCGGGTGGTAGCGGCCTTCAAGACGGCCTTCGGGTCCGGGAAAAATCACCTCGGGCATAGGTGCAATCTGCTCCTCAACACGCACCCGGCTTTCTTGACGAAACTGCTCAGGCACCTTAGAACGGTTCTAACTCCGGAGTGCGCTCCGGGTTGTCTTCGTTTGCAGATATGCAATTGGTCTGGCAAGGTCAATCTTTGCCGGTGTGATGCGGGGTTGGCGCAGGATGCGCGAGACAGACGATAGGGAGGCGGTGGCGTGAAGCTGAGTACCAAGGGGCGCTACGCGATGGTCGCGCTGACCGACATCGCGATGCAGCCGGACGGCGTTCTGGTGACGCTGGGCGATATCTCGAAGCGGCAGGACGTGTCGCTGCCCTATCTCGAGCAGCTCTTCGTCAAGCTGCGCCGGGCGGGGCTGGTCGAGTCGGTGCGCGGCCCGGGTGGCGGCTACCGCCTGGCACGCCCGGCCTCGGAAATCCGCGTGGTCGATATCCTCGGCGCCGTGGACGAGACGGTGGACGCCATGCACAAGGGGGCGGGCGCGTCGGGCGCGACCTCGGGCAGCCGCGCGCAATCGCTGAACAACCGGCTGTGGCAAAGCCTCTCGGCGCATGTCTACGTCTTTCTGCACCAGACGCGGCTGTCGGACGTGGTCGGCAACTCGCTGGCGCCATGCCCGGCGGTGCCCTCGCTGTTTGCGGTGGTCGACGAGGCCTGATCCTGTCGCGTCCGGGGAGGTGAGGGGGCGCTGCCCCCGTCCGCGCGAGCGCGGACTCCCCCGAGGTATTTTTGAACCAGAGAAGACAATGGGCCGGACAAGCGGCCCGGCAAGGAGCTTGACGTGACGCGCGCCTATCTCGATTGGAACGCCACCGCGCCGCTGCGGGCGGAGGCTCGTGCGGCGATGATCGCCGCCATGGACGTGGTGGGCAACCCTTCGTCTGTCCATGCGGAGGGCCGCGCGGCCAAGGGGCTCCTCGAGCGGGCCCGCGGGCAGGTGGCGTCGGCCTTCGGGGCCGACGGGGCGGAGGTGATCTTTGTCTCCGGCGCCACCGAGGCCGCGGCGCTGGCCTGCGCCGGGCGGGGCCTCGTGGGCGCGCCGGTGGAGCATGACGCGGTGGCGGCGTGGATCGATCCGGTGCTGACGGTCGATGGGCGCGGGCAGGTGCAGGTGGACGCGCCCGGGCGCACCGCGCTGCAGGCGGCGAATTCCGAGACCGGAGTGGTGCAGGAGCTGCCGCAGGGGCTCGCGGTGGTGGATGCCACGCAGGTCTTCGGCAAGATCCCCTTTGCCTTCAACTGGGCCGGCTGTACCGCCGCGCTGGTTTCGGCCCACAAGCTGGGCGGACCGAAGGGCATCGGAGCGCTGGTGCTACGGCGTGGCACCGATCTGGAGGCTCAGCTCAGGGGCGGTGGGCAGGAGATGGGCCGGCGCGCGGGCACCGAGAACCTGCTCGGGGTGGCGGGCTTCGGGGCCGCTGCCGAGGCCGCAGCGCTGGATCTCGAGCAGGGCGTCTGGGCGCGGGTCGAGAAACTTAGAAACATTCTAGAGAATGTGATTGCAGATAGCGCGGAAGAGACTATTTTTGTCGGAAATGACGCTCCGCGTCTGCCCAATACATCCTGCTTCGCGATGCCGGGCTGGAAGGGGGAGACGCAGGTGATGCAGATGGACCTTGCGGGCTACGCGGTCAGTGCCGGTTCGGCCTGTTCCAGCGGCAAGCTGCGTCCGAGCCACGTGCTGCAGGCCATGGGCCATGACGAGGAGGCGGCGCGCTGCGCCATCCGCGTCAGCCTCGGGCCGCAGTCGACCGAGGAAGAGGTGCTGGGCTTTGCCGAGGCCTGGCTGAAACAATACCGGCGGCGGACCGGCTGAGCGCCGCGAAAGTGGCGCTCCGGGCTGCAGGAGGGGGCGAGGGTCCCTATATGTGCCGCAAGGGCCGGAGGAGGCCGCGCTGAGACGCGCAGGGATTAGACCGCGCCGCGGGGCGTAGGGATTTAACCGCGCCCTCGGGCGCGAGACGAGAACAGGCGGCGCCCGCAGCGCCAGTGGAAGCACGAGACGCGCGCATGTCGCGCGATGACAGGAGAGAACGCATGGCAGCCTTTGACAACGTGACGGTCAAGGAAGGTGTCGAGAAGGAGACCGTGGACGCGGTCGAAGCCGTCTCGACCTACAAGTACGGCTGGGAAACCGAGATCGAGATGGAATACGCCCCGATGGGCCTCGACGAGGACATCGTGCGGTTGATCTCGAGCAAGAACGGCGAGCCGGAATGGATGACCGAATGGCGCCTCGAGGCCTATCGGCGCTGGCTGACCAAGAAAGAGCCCGACTGGGCGATGGTTGAGTATCCGGAAATCGACTTCCAGAAGCAGTATTACTACGCCCGCCCCAAGAGCATGGAGACCAAGCCCAAGTCGCTGGACGAGGTCGATCCGAAGCTGCTGGCGACCTATGAGAAGCTTGGCATCCCGCTCAAGGAGCAGATGGTTCTGGCCGGGGTGGAGGGCGCCGAGGATGCCCCCGCGGATGCCAACGCCCCCGAGCGAAAGGTGGCCGTCGATGCCGTCTTCGACAGCGTCTCGGTGGGCACCACCTTCCAGAAGGAGCTCGAGAAGGCCGGCGTGATCTTCTGCTCGATCTCCGAGGCGATCGAAAAGCACCCGGAGCTGGTGAAGAAGTATCTCGGCTCGGTCGTTCCGGTGTCGGACAACTTCTATGCCACGCTCAACAGCGCCGTATTCTCGGATGGCTCCTTCGTCTACGTGCCGCCGGGCGTGCGCTGCCCGATGGAACTGTCGACCTATTTCCGCATCAACGCCGAGAACACCGGCCAGTTCGAACGCACGCTGATCATCGCCGATAAGGGCTCTTACGTGAGCTACCTTGAAGGCTGCACCGCGCCCAAGCGCGACACCGCGCAGCTGCACGCGGCCGTGGTCGAGATCATCGTCGAGGAAGACGCCGAGGTGAAATACTCCACGGTGCAGAACTGGTTCCCCGGCGACGAAGAGGGCAAGGGCGGCATCTACAACTTCGTCACCAAGCGCGCGGATTGCCGCGGCGACCGGGCGAAGATCATGTGGACCCAGGTCGAGACCGGCTCGGCGGTGACATGGAAATACCCGTCCTGCATCCTGCGTGGCAACGAGAGCCAGGGCGAGTTCTACTCGATCGCCATCGCCAACAACCACCAGCAGGCCGACACCGGCACCAAGATGATCCACCTTGGAAAGGACACCAAGAGCCGGATCGTCTCGAAGGGCATCTCGGCCGGCGTGGCGCAGAACACCTATCGCGGTCTCGTCTCGATGCACCCCAAGGCCAAGAACTCGCGCAACTACACCCAGTGCGACAGCTTGCTCATCGGCGACAAGTGCGGCGCCCACACGGTTCCGTATATCGAGGTGAAGAACAACTCCTCGCGCTGCGAGCACGAGGCGACGACCTCGAAGGTCGATGACGACCAGCTGTTCTACTGCCGCCAGCGCGGCATGGACGAGGAAGAGGCCGTGGCTCTCGTGGTGAACGGCTTCTGCAAGGAAGTGCTGCAGGCGCTGCCGATGGAGTTTGCCATGGAAGCGCAGGCGCTGGTCGCCATCTCGCTCGAAGGCTCGGTGGGCTGACGCACGGCACGGGTGGGCGGCAAGCCCACCCCCTCGGGAGAGACCGGACATGATCCAGCAACTTGCCATCCAGTCGCTCGGCACCGGCATTGGCGTCTTCCTCGGCGTGCTGATCGGGCTTGGCATCCGCAAGCGCAAGGGCAAGACAGAGGGGCTGCTTGGCGGCTCGGTCCTGCTCACCGCAAGCGCGGCGGCGGGGCTCGCCATGCTTGTCATGATGACGATGAAGTACTTTACCGCCGTCTGAGGTTCGCCCCGTAAGGGGTTGGAGAGAAAAGATGATCGTGACCACGACCAACAGCATCGAGGGCAATCGCACCACCGCCTACAAGGGCATGGTGGTCGGCAACTCGATGCTCATGGTCTCGGCCTCCGGCACGGCGGTGCTGATCGAGTGACCGGAGCCGCGCCCATAACGCGCCCGGAGCTCACGATGCCCGAGGCCGAGTCCGCGCTGCTGCGCGAGACCTATGGCCGGGCCGGGGTGATCCTGGAATACGGCACCGGCGGCTCGACCGTGGTGGCCTCGGAACTGCCGGGGCGCACCGTCTTCGCGGTCGAGAGTGACCGGGACTGGGCGCAGATGATGCGCGGCTGGTTCGATCAGAACCCGCCCGCCGAGGGCTCCCAGGTCGACGTGATCTGGTCCGATATCGGTGCCACCAAGGAGTGGGGCCACCCGGTCGACGACGGCGAGTGGCGGCGCTGGCCGCGCTATCCGCTCGAGGTCTGGGAGTTGCCCGAGTTCCGTCAGCCCGACGTGGTGCTGGTGGACGGGCGCTTTCGCGAGGGCTGCGCGCTGGCGGCGACCTTCCTTGCCGAGAAACCGCTGACGCTGCTCTTCGACGATTACGCGCAGCGCAAGCAATACCACAAGGTCGAGGAGTTCCTCGGCCAACCCGAAATGACCGGCCGCATGGCCCGGTTCTAGATCACCCCGCAGCCGGTCCCGGCGAAGCGCCTGCTGCGGATCATGCAATTGACGATGCGGCCCTGAGGCCGGAAAGAGGAAGATCGGCCCGCGGCCGACAGGAGAAAAACATGCTGGAAATCAAAAACCTGCAAGTGAAACTTGAAGAAGAGGACAAGCAGATCCTCAAGGGCGTCGACCTCACCGTCGAGGCCGGCAAGGTGCACGCGATCATGGGCCCGAACGGCTCGGGAAAATCGACCCTGTCCTACGTGCTCTCGGGCAAGGACGGCTACGAGGTCACCGACGGGTCTGCCGAGCTGCTCGGCGAGGACCTGCTCGACATGGACGCCGAAGAGCGCGCCGCGGCAGGCCTGTTCCTGGCCTTCCAGTACCCGGTGGAGATCCCCGGCGTCGGCAACATGACCTTCCTGCGCACCGCGGTGAACAGCCAGCGCAAGGCGCGCGGTGAGGAAGAGATGAGCTCGACCGAGTTCCTCAAGGTCGTGCGCGAGAAGGCCAAGAGCCTCAAGATCGACGCCGAGATGCTGAAGCGCCCGGTCAATGTGGGCTTCTCCGGCGGTGAGAAGAAGCGCAACGAGATCCTGCAGATGGCGATGCTCGAGCCCAAGCTCTGCATTCTCGACGAGACCGACTCCGGCCTCGACGTGGACGCAATGAAACTGGTGGCCGATGGCGTCAACGCGCTGCGTGACGAAGGCCGCGGCTTCCTCGTGATCACCCACTACCAGCGCCTTCTCGACCACATCAAGCCGGACGTGGTGCACATCATGCACGATGGCCGCATCATCAAGACCGGCGGCCCCGAGCTGGCCCTCGAGGTCGAGAACGAAGGCTATGCCCACCTGATCGAAGAGGAGGCGTAAATGGCTCTTCCGCAACCGAAACTGGACGCGACCGAGGCGCGCATCGCCGCGCTCGAGCTGCCCGAGGGCGGCTGGTCGGCCCCGGCGCGCAAGGACGCGCTGGCCCGTCTGCGCGCCATGGGGCTGCCCCACGCGCGTGACGAGTACTGGAAATACACCCGTCCCGAGACGCTGGTCAGCGCCGAGGCGCCCAAGGCCTCCGTGTTCGAGGCCGATGAGGCGCCGATCTTCGGTGAGCGCGACCGTCTGAAGATCGTCTTCGTGGACGGCGTGTTCGATGTCGAGGCCTCGGACGAGCTGGCGCTCGAGGGGGTCGAGATCGCCCGCCTTGCGGATGCGACCGACATCCACTGGGCCAAGGATCTCTACGGCACGCTGGAAGCCAACGGCCAGACTCCGGTGGAGCGCCCTCTGGCGGCGCTCAACACCGCCTTCGCCACCGACGGCATCCTGATGCGCGTCACCGGCAAGGTGTCGAAGCCGATCAACCTGATCTATCATCACAAGTCGGACAGCTCCGATGCGATCCTGCACCACGTGGTCAAGGTCGAGGAGGGTGGCGACGTCACGATCCTCGAGAACGGCCCGGCGGCGGCACGGTTCAACAAGGTGATGGAAGTGGACGTGGCGGACCGGTCGGGCTTCCATCACGTGCGCACGCAGGGCCGGGATCACGAGCGCCGCGCGGCGACGCACATCTTCGGCCGTCTGGGCACCGAGAGCACCTTCAAAACCTTCACCCTCACGGTGAACGGCGTGATGACCCGCAACGAGTGCGTGCTCGAGCTCAACGGCGACGATGCCGTGGCTCATGTCGCGGGCGCCTGCATGGGCGATGGCGATTTCCATCACGACGACACGGTGTTCATCACCCATGACGCGGTGAACTGCGAAAGCCGCCAGGTGTTCAAGAAGGTGCTGCGCAACGGCGCCACCGGCGTGTTCCAGGGCAAGATCCTCGTCAAGCCGGACGCCCAGAAGACCGACGGCTACCAGATCTCGCAGTCGCTGCTGCTCGACGATGACAGCCAGTTCCTCGCCAAGCCCGAGCTCGAGATCTACGCCGACGACGTGGCCTGCTCGCACGGCTCCACCTCCGGTGCGATCGACGAGGACGGCCTGTTCTACCTGCGCGCCCGCGGCCTGCCGCGCGGCATCGCCGAGGACCTGCTGACCATCGCCTTCATCGCGGAAGCGGTGCAGGAGGTTGAGGACGAGGGCCTGCAGGAAGAGATCGTCGAGCGCGTCGAAGCCTGGCTGCTGCGGCGCCGCGGCTGATGTCGCTCTCGCGCGAAATCCTGGCCACCTACCGGGGGCCGGGCAAGGTCGTCGCGCGGCTCCTCTCGCAGGGGCCGCGCGAAGACCGTGCGCTGATGCTCGTCATGGCGGCCTGCGCGTTGTTCTTCATCGCGCAGATGCCGGCCCTGTCACGGCAGGCGCATTTGGAAGAAACGGAGCTGAATCCGCTTTTGGGTGGAGCGCTTCTGGCGTGGCTCGTGCTGGCGCCGCTGCTGTTCTACTTCGTCGCCTTTCTGAGCCACCTCGTCGCCAAGCTGTTCGGCGGCAAGGGCAGCGCTTATGGTGCGCGGCTGGCGCTGTTCTGGGCGCTTCTCGCGGCGACGCCTCTGGTGCTTCTGAACGGGCTCGTGGCCGGGCTGATGGGGCCGGGGCTGCAGCTCACGCTCGTGGGGCTGGTCTGGTTCGCAGTGTTCCTGTGGTTCTGGCTCTCTGGGCTTGCCGCCGCGCAGAAGGCGGTTCAAGCATGACCCCGGCCGGGTTCGTCCGCCTGGCGTGGCAGACCGTCACCGCCCCGCGCGAGGTGGCGCAGCTGCTCATCGCAGCAAGGCTCAGCCACGAGGCGATCCTGACCGCGATGGCGTTGGTCGTGGCACTCAACGCGCTGGTCATGGGCATCCTGCAGGTCTCGATGGGGGCCGGCGCGCTGCCCTTCGTGATGAGCCCGGTGCTCTTCGGCGCGCTGCTCGCGGCGATGCTGGTGGTGTCGGTCATGGTGCTGACCGGCGTCGGCCGGATGCTGGGCGGTACCGCCCGGGCCGAGGATCTGGCCGTCCTGCTGGCCTGGCTGCAGGCGGTGCGCATTCTCTGGCAGGTCATCGTCGCCGTCGCGGCGCTTCTGACCCCGGCGCTGGCCTCGATCCTCGCGGTGCTTGGCTTCCTCGCCGGCATCTACATTTTCCTGAATTTTCTCGACGTGGCTCATGGCTTCGGAAACCTGCTGCGGGCGCTCGCCGTGCTCGTGATCGGCGGGCTTGTCCTTGTCATGGCGATGAGCCTGCTCGTATCCCTGATGGGCATAAGCCCCAACGCGATGGCGATCTGATGTATGACGTGACCGAAATCCGCAAAGACTTCCCGATCCTCTCCCGGGAGGTGAACGGCAAGCCGCTGGTCTATCTCGACAACGGCGCCTCGGCGCAGAAGCCGCAGGTGGTGATCGACGCGGTGACCCGCGGCTATGCCGAGGAATACGCCAACGTCCATCGCGGCCTGCACTACCTGTCGAACCTCGCCACCGAGAAATACGAGGGCACGCGCGGCATCATCGCCCGCTTCCTCGGCGCCAAGGACGAGGAGGAGGTGGTGTTCACCTCCGGCACCACCGAGGGCATCAACCTCGTGGCCTATGGCTGGGCCATGCCGCGCTTCGAGCCCGGCGACGAGATCGTGCTGTCGGTGATGGAGCACCACGCCAATATCGTGCCGTGGCACTTTCTGCGCGAGCGGCAGGGCGTGGTGATCAAGTGGGTCGATGTCGACGAGACCGGCACGCTCGATCCGCAGAAGGTGATCGACGCCATCGGCCCGAAGACCAAGCTCGTTGCGATCACCCAGCTGTCGAACGTGCTGGGCACCGTGGTCGACGTGAAGACGATCTGTTCCGCGGCCCGCGAGCGGGGCGTGGCGGTGCTGGTCGACGGCTCGCAGGGCGCCGTGCACATGCCGGTGAATGTCGAAGAGCTCGGCTGCGACTTCTACGCCATCACCGGGCACAAGCTCTACGGTCCCTCGGGCTCTGGCGCGATCTGGATCCGCAAGGAGCGGATGGCCGAGATGCAGCCGTTCATGGGGGGCGGCGACATGATCCGGGAAGTCCACAAGGACGTCGTGACCTATGCCGACCCGCCGATGAAGTTCGAGGCCGGCACGCCCGGCATCGTGCAGCAGATCGGCCTTGGCGTCGCGCTCGAGTACATGATGGACCTCGGGATGGAGAACGTCGCGGCCCACGAGGCGCGCATCGCGGCTTATGCGATGGAGCGGCTCGCCGGTCTCAACTGGCTGCAGGTGCAGGGTCACGCGCCCGGGAAGGCGGCCATCTTCTCGTTCACGCTCGACGGTGCGGCGCACGCGCATGACATCTCGACCATTCTCGACAAGAAGGGCGTCGCGGTGCGCGCCGGCCATCACTGCGCCGGTCCGCTGATGGATCACCTTGGCGTCTCGGCCACCTGCCGCGCCTCGTTTGCGCTCTACAACACCGAGGCCGAGGTCGACACGCTGATCGACGCGCTGGAACTGGCGCACGAGCTTTTTGCCTGAGACGTGACGTTTCCGGTCCGAAACCGACCTGATATGTCGGTTTCGGGCAATCCTTCTGGACACGCCGCGCCCCCCTGATAGCCTCGCCGCACCATCGACAAGCGGGAGAGATGCATGGGGCCGGTCACGGACGCCGACGAGATTTCGCGAATTGCCTTCGGGTTCATGGGGTCACAGGCGCTGTTCACGGCGCTTGATCATGGCCTCTTTACCGTGCTCGCCGAGGGCGCGCTTGATGCAGAGGCGCTGGCAGACCGCACCGGCCTGCATCGCGACCGCGCCGAGACGCTGCTGACCGCGCTGGCAGGGCTGGGGCTGGTGACGGTCTCGGGCGGGCGCTTTGCGAATTCACCGGCCGCCGAGGCCTTTCTGGTGAAGGGCGCGAAATACGATTTCGGCGATTACCTGCGGCTTCAGGTCGGCAAGCAGATGTACGGGCTCATGGGCCAGCTCGGTGACGCGGTCTCGGGGACGCTGGGTGAGGGGGCCACGGCCTCCTACGAGCAATGGTTCTCCGACCCAGAGCAGGCGCGGCTCTATTCCGAGAGCCAGCATGCGGGCTCTCTCGGCCCGGCGCGCCAGCTCGCCAAGCGCATCGACCTGTCCGGGGCGCGCCAGCTGCTCGACGTGGGCGGCGGCACCGGCGCCTTCGCGATCACGCTGTGCAAGGCGTTCCCGGAGCTCTCGGTCACCATCGTGGATTTCCCCAATGTCGCGGCGCTCGGCCGCCGCCATGTCGCCGAGGCGGGATTGTCGGACCGGATCGCGTATGTCGAGGGCAACGCGCTCGAAACCGATTGGCCGGGCGGGCAGGACGTGGTGCTGATGTCCTACCTGTTCTCCGGCGTGCCTGGATCGGCGCATGAGGGGCTGCTCCGCGCCGCCCATGATCGGCTGATGCCGGGCGGGCGGCTGCTGATCCACGATTTCGTGGTCCATGCCGACCGCAGCGGCCCGCCGCTGGCGGCGCTCTGGCAGCTCCAGCACACCGCCTTCACGCCCGAGGCGCGCTCGGTCGATGCCGAGGGGCTGGCGAGGGATCTGGGGGCGGCGGGCTTTGCCGAGGTGACGGTCTCCGAGATGATCCCGCAGATGACGATGCTGGCCGAAGCGCGCCGACCGGAGTGAGTGCAGGAAAGCGGCGCGGAACAAGAATTCCCGATTGCGGGCGGCTTTGCTTTGCACTATCACCCCGGCGCAGGCACCCGTAGCTCAGCTGGATAGAGCGCTGCCCTCCGAAGGCAGAGGCCAAAGGTTCGAATCCTTTCGGGTGCGCCATTTTTCTTTCGGTGTCAGAGTTTCACAGAGTTGGTGCGTGGACACGGTCTGCTCGCCTAGCGGCTTCGTTGCGCCAAGGCTCAGCGAGGGATGTATCTGGTAAATCATCGGTATAGCTGGGAGGCTGTCGCAAGGCCTTTCCGTCGAGCACCCAAATCAAAAACCCGCAGGCCTACAACGGTGCGCTGACGCAACGCGGCGCTCCTGGACCGCCTTGCCCCGGCGCCGGCCGAGATCGACGAGGGGCTCTCGGACCTCTCCGTCTTCTGCCATGCGCCCGAGGGGATCGTGCGGCTCACGACCTTGCACTGGATCGCGTCGACCTTCCTCGCGCAGCGCCTGCCGGTTTTCCTTGCGGCGCATCCGGGGATTACCGTGCAGGTCACCGTCGATGACAAGCTGCAGGACATCGTGGCCGACGGGTTCGACGGCGGGCTGCGCTTTGGCGAGGACGAGGAAAAGGACACGGTCGCCGTCCGCGTCGGACCGCCCCTGCGGGATCTCGTGGTGGCCACACCCGCCTATTGGGACCGCCATGGCCGCTCGATCCATCCCCGGGACCTGAAGCAGCACAGCTGTGTCGCCTATCACAACCTCAGCAGTCGCAGGATCAGCCCGTGGGAGTTCGAGAAGGAGGGGCGTGAGCTGCGGTAGCGGGTCGAGGGCGGGCTGATCTGCAACTCGGTCGACCTCGCGCTGGCGCTCGTGCGCGATGGCAGGACCGTGAGCCTGCGCATGGAAGAGGATGTGGCCGCCGATATCGCCTCAGGAAAGCTGAAAGCGGTGCTGGAGGACTGGACGCCGCCCTTCGACGCTGTCTGTCTTTTTCACCTCAGTCGCCGCCAGACCCCGCCCGCGCTGCGGGCGCTGATTAATTTCTTGAAACGATAGACTTTTGGCGGATCCTCGGCGCCTGAAGAAGCGGATGGCACCGGTGTAAGAGCCAGTGTCTGGCAATCAATGCAGTCCGGGCAATTGACGCGATTCAGCGCCAGGCCCGACGCAAGGGATGCGGTTGCGCGCACGGGCGCCGTCACAAAACCAGACGAGATGGCCCGATCGCGCTGACGACGCGGGGGTCTCAAACTGGCATAGTTTTCGATGCGGGCGCAGTTCGCAGACTGACCCCCAGGCTTTCCGTTTTGGCAAACGGCCCTTCAGGCTGCGCTCGCACCTTGCCTAAGCGGCAAGCTCCATCCGATCCCATGCCGAAGCCCGGCGTCCGAGCTAGGCCCCGGGCACGCAGTCTCGGGGTGGGGCCGGGTGCAGGGCCAGCAATTCCGTGAGCCCGCAATTGCCGCGCACCAGATCGTCAAGCGTGACGAGGTCGAGCTCGTGGTAGAACGCCTCGAGCGCGCGCCGGATGTAGCTTCGCAGGCGGCAGGTGCCGACAAGCGGGCAACTGTTGGTGTCTGCGTCGAAGCACTCGGCGAAGGGAATCTCGGATTCGAACAGGCGGAACACCGCCCCGATCGACACCTGCGGCACCGCACGCGCCAGCCGGATGCCGCCGGCGCGGCCACGCTGCGCCTCGAGATAGCCTTCGGCATGCAGGCGCTGGACCACGTGGGCGGCGTGGTTGGTCGAGCAATTGCACAGGTCGGCGATTTCGGCCGTGCGGAGCCGCCGGTCGGGGTTCACCGCGCAGGCCATCAGGATCCGGGCCGCAAGGTTCGTACGGGTGGTGAGCCGCATGACGTCCTCCTTCGTCACGGTGCCTATCTTGTGATCAGAATGCCGAATTTCCTTGAGCCAGATCAAGTACGGCGGGCCCTGAGGGCGATAAATCCGCATCTCGAATACGGATTATACCCATGACCACCTCCGCCAGCCCGTCTTCCCGTCCTGCCACGTACAAGGCCGAAACGCTTGGCGTCCGGCTGGCGCTGCTGCCTGCGCTGGTCTGGCCGCTGCAGGCGGCGGTGGTGGCGTGGGTGCTGGGCGGTCTTCTGACCGATCCGGCGCAGGTTCCCGCGCTCGCGGCGGCGGGTGCATTTCTTGCCTTGGCCGCGCTGCGCGCCGTGCTCGACGGGGTGGCCCAGCGGGTGCTCTCGGAGGCCGCAGACGCCCGGATCGTCGCGCTGCGCGAGGAGATCTTGACACGTGAGGCGGGCGCTGCCGATGCCGCGCGCCTTGGCGGGGCCGGGGCTCTGGCGGCGCTGGCGGGAGAGAAGCTCGAGGCGCTGCGACCCTACCTGATGCGCTACCGCCCGGCGCGGCTGCGCTCCACCGTCATGCCGCTGGTGATCCTCGCCATTGCGCTCTGGCACAGCTGGGCCGTGGCGCTGATCCTGCTGCTGGCCGGCCCGCTGATCCCGGTCTTCATGGCGCTCGTCGGCTGGGCGGCGAAATCCGCGAGCGAGCGCCAGATGGTCGAGATCGGTGCGCTCAGCGACCTGCTTGTCGACCGGCTGGCGGCGCTCTCGGAGCTGCGCCTGATCGGTGCCGGGGGGCCACTGGTGGCGGGGTTCGCAGAGGCCTCCGACGGCCTGCGCCAGCGCAGCATGGCGGTGTTGCGCATCGCGTTCCTGTCGTCGACCGTGCTCGAGCTGTTCTCGGCGCTTGGCGTGGCGATGGTGGCGATCTGGGTCGGCTTCACGCTGTTGGGAGAGCTGGGCTGGGGCGGCTGGGGCGCCGGGCTGTCGCCCGCGTCGGGGATCTTCCTGCTGCTTCTGGCGCCGGACTTCTTCCAGCCGCTGCGCGACCTTGCTGCCGCCTGGCACGACAAGGCAGGCGCTGACGCGGTGCTGGCCGAGATCGACGCGTGGCGGGACGAAACGCGTCTTGCTCGGCTCGGTCGCGGAGCGGTGATGCCGTCGGCGAGGCCGCTGCCGGTGTTGCGGCTGAGCGGGCTGCGCCACCGCGGCATCGATTATCCCGAGCTCGAGGTCGCGCCCGGGGAGACTGTGGCGATCACGGGCCCGAGCGGGGTGGGCAAGTCCACTCTTCTGCGCCTGATGGCAGGGCTGGAGCGCCCCGACGAGGGCGCGATCACGCTCGATGGCGCACCGCTCGATGCGGCCAGTGCCGACGCATGGCGCGGGGGCATCGGCTGGATGCCGCAGGCGCCGCATTTCCTCGGGCGCAGCCTGCGCCACAATATCGGCTTCGGCGCGCCAGTGGCACCCGACGCGCTCGAGGCGGCGCAGCTCGGGTCAGTGCTGGAGACCTTGCCGCGCGGGCTTGGCACGGTGCTGGGCGAACGCGGCGCGGGGCTGTCCGGCGGCGAAGCGCGGCGGGTGACGTTGGCGCGCGCCTTGCAGGGCACGCCGGGGCTGATCCTCGCCGACGAACCGACCGCCGATCTCGATGCGCAGACGGCGGCCGCAATCACCGAAGCTTTGCTGGACTTCGCCAGAACCGGCGGCACGCTGGTCATCGCGACCCACGATCCGGCCCTCGCGGCGCGGCTGTCGCGCGAGGTGACGCTTGCTGCCGGCACTGGAGGCAGTGCATGAGGTCTTTCGCGCAAATTATTGTCATCATTTTGAAAAGTGAGAGGAGGTCCTTCCTTCTCGGCCTGCTTCTGACGGTCGCGGTTCTGGCAATGGGCGTCGGACTTCTGGGGCTGTCGGGCTGGTTCATCACCGCCTCGGCTGCCGCCGGGATGGCTGGGCTTGGCATCCTGTTCAACGTCTTCGCGCCGTCCGCCATGGTCCGCTTTCTGGCCCTCGGGCGCACCGCCTCGCGCTACGGCGAGCGGGTGTTGACCCACGATGCCACGCTGCGGGCGCTCTCGGATCTGCGCATCCGGTTGCTCGAGGGGCTACTCACCAGGCCGCATCGCGAGCTTGAGAAGCTGCGCGCCAACGCGTTTCTCAACCGCGTCACCGCAGACATCGATGCGCTCGACGGCGCGCTGTTGCGGCTGGTGCTGCCGGCGCTGGCGGGCTGGACGGTGATCGCGCTGTCCGGGCTGCTGCTCTGGTGGCTCGTACACCCCTCGGTGGCGCTGGTGGTTGGGCTGGGCTATCTGATCCTGCCGACGCTGGTGTTCCTGATCGGGCAGCGCATCGCGCGCAAGCCCTCTCGGCAGGTCGAGGCGGCGATGATGGCCTGCCGGACCCGGCTCATCGATCTGGTCGCGGGGCGCGACGACCTCACCATGTATGGCCGGCTCGAGGCGATGGCGGCGCATGTGCACGGCGCGATCTTGCGCCATTCTCATGCCACGCGGAGACTCGACCGGATCCAGCGGCGCACCGGCCTCGGGCTCGACCTGATCGGGGCGGCGCTGACCGCTGCAGCGCTCGGGCTTGGCGTGAGACTGGTGCAGACGGGCGAGATCAGCGCGGCGCAGGCGGCAATCGGGGTCTTTGCAGCGCTGGCGCTGGCCGAGACCGTGGCCCCGGTGCGCCGGGCGCTGGCCGAGATCGGCGGCATGGTTCAGGCCGCGCGGCGGGTGCTGCCCTCGGTCTCGGCGCAGGTGCCAGAGGGCGGCGCAGAGGGCGTGCCGGGCGCCGCGGTGCTCGAGATGAGAGGCGTCGGCTATCGCCGTGGCGGCTCGGGGGCTGCGCTGTTTGCGCCGGTCAAGCTGAGCGTCGCGCCGGGCGAGACGCTGGCGCTGGCAGGGCCGAGCGGCAGCGGCAAGAGCACGCTTCTGTTGCTGGCCGCCGGGGCGTTGGAGCCCTCAGATGGCGGCGTGTCATGGGGCGGGCGACCCGTCGGCGCGTGGTCGCAAGAGAGCCTTGGGCGCAGCATCGCACTGGTGCCGCAGCGCCATGCACTGATCGCGGGCAGCGTGGCCGAGAACCTGCGCCTTGCTGCGCCCGAGGCCAGTGACGAGACGCTTTGGCAGGCGCTGGAACAGGTCTGTCTTGCCGGGACCATCCGGGCACGTGGCGGGCTCGCGTTGCGGCTCGGATTCCGCGGCGCCGGGCTTTCGGGCGGCGAGGCGCGGCGGCTGGTTCTGGCTCGCGCGCTGCTGAGGCGCCCGCAGCTGCTGCTGCTCGATGAGCCGACCGAGGGGCTCGACGATGCCACCGCCCGCGCGGTGATGGCGGGGATCCGCGCCGCCTTGCCGGAGGCCGCGATCCTGATGGCGGCGCATCGCGCGGCGGAACTGTCCTGCGCGGACAGCTGTCTGCAGCTCACGCCTGCGACGGCCTGACGCGGCCGGGATCCCGGATCCGTGATGCGGAACTTGATCGGGATCAAATACGGATCTGAGATGCGGAATATAACGGCAGATAATTCGCATCGTGGATGCGGAATAACTGCCAAGGAGTCCAATTATGGAGATCGGGCTGGTCGAGCTGTCGCGCCTGCAATTCGCGCTGACAGCCATGTATCACTTTCTCTTCGTGCCGCTGACGCTGGGTCTGTCGATCCTCGTGGCAATCATGGAAACCGTCTACGTCATGACGAACCGCCCCATTTGGCGGCAGATGACGAAATTCTGGGGCACGCTGTTCGGGATCAACTTCGTTCTCGGCGTCGCCACCGGCATCACCATGGAATTCCAGTTCGGCATGAACTGGTCCTATTACTCGCACTATGTCGGCGACATTTTCGGTGCGCCGCTCGCCATCGAGGGGCTGATGGCCTTTTTCCTCGAGGCGACCTTCGTGGGCCTGTTCTTCTTCGGCTGGGACAAGCTCAGCAAGGTGGCCCATTGCATCGTGGCCTGGCTTGTGGCCATCGGCTCGAACTTCTCGGCGCTGTGGATCCTGATCGCCAATGGCTGGATGCAGAACCCGGTGGGGGCGGAGTTCAACCCCGATACCATGCGCATGGAGATGACCTCGTTCTTCGAGGTGCTGTTCAACGAGGTGGCGCAGGCCAAGTTCGTGCACACGGTTTCGGCCGGTTACGTCACCGCCTCGGTCTTCGTGCTGGGCGTCTCGGCGCTCTACCTCCTTCAGGACCGGCACAAGGATCTTGCCCGCCGCTCGATCGCGGTGGCCGCGTCCTTCGGTCTGGCCGCAGCGCTCTCGGTCGTGGTGCTGGGCGACGAGTCCGGCTACTCGGCCAGCCACACCCAGAAGATGAAGCTCGCCGCCATCGAGGCGATGTGGGAGACCCACGAGGCCCCCGCACCCTTCACCGCCATCGGCTTTCCCGACCAGGAGGCGCGCGAGACCCATTATGCCATCGAGACCCCCTGGGTCATGGGGCTGATCGGCACGCGCAGCCTGACCACCGAGATCCCCGGCATCAACGAGCTCGAGGCGCGCTCGGAAGAGATGATCCGCGAGGGGCTTATCGCCTATGACGCGCTGATGACCATCCGCGAGCAGCGCGACGCCACGCCGCCGGAGGTGCGCGAGACCTTCGAGGCGCATTCCGACACGCTGGGCTATGCCATGCTGCTCAAGCGCTATGTCGACGACCCGCGCGACGCCACCGAGGACCAGATCGCCATGGCGGCGGAGGATACCATTCCCGGCGTCGCGCCGCTGTTCTGGGCCTTCCGCCTGATGGTGGCGCTCGGCTTCAGCTTCATCGCGGTGATGGTGTTCTTCTTCATCCGGGCGTCGTTCTACCGGATGCGCTTTCCGCGCTGGTCGCTCTATGCCGCCGTCGCGATCATCCCGACGCCGTGGATCGCCGCCGAGCTGGGCTGGTTCGTGGCCGAGTTCGGACGCCAGCCCTGGACGGTCGACGGCGTTCTGCCGACGGCGCTCAGCGCCTCGCACCTGAGCATCGCCGATCTGCTGATCACGCTGGCGGGCTTCCTGATCTTCTACTCGGTGCTCTTCGTCATCGAGATGGGCCTGATGGTGAAATACATCCGCAAGGGCCCGTTCCAGGACGTGCCCGAGACCGAGGCCTGGCAGGCGCGCCACGAACACCGGCTGCGGACCCATGACGGGCAGGGCCCCTTTGCCAGCAATCCCGCGGAGTAAGCGACATGATCCTCTATGAACTGATCGATTTCGACACGCTGCGCGTGATCTGGTGGGCGCTTCTGGGCGTGCTGCTGATCGGCTTCGCGCTCACCGACGGGTTCGACATGGGCGTGGGCGCGCTCTTGCCCTTCGTCGCCCGCTCGGACGTCGAGCGCCGCGTGGCGATCAACACCGTGGGCCCGGTCTGGGAGGGCAACCAGGTCTGGTTCATTCTCGGCGGCGGCGCCATCTTCGCCGCCTGGCCGCCGCTCTACGCGGTGAGCTTCTCGGGCTTCTACCTCGCGATGTTCGTGGTGCTGGCCGCCTTCATCGTGCGCCCGGTGGCGTTCAAGTACCGCTCCAAGCGCGACAGCGCGACCTGGCGGACGTGCTGGGACTGGGCGCTCTTTGCCGGAGGCGCGGTGCCGGCACTGCTCTTCGGCGTGGCGGTGGGCAACGTCCTTCTGGGCGTGCCGTTCCACCTGACGCCGGACCTGATGCCGATGTATGACGGCAACTTCGCGATGAAGTTCCTCGGGCTCCTGCGCCCCTTCGCGCTGCTCTCGGGTGTGGTGTCGCTGTCGATGCTGCTGATGCATGGCGCGGCCTGGCTGACGCTCAAGACCGACGGCATGGTCGCGATCCGTGCCCGCGCCATTGGCACCGTGGCCGGCATGGTCGCGGCGGGCGCCTATGCGCTGGCGGGGCTGTGGCTTGCCTTCGGGGTCGATGGCTTCGCGTTCACGAGCGAGGTTGTCGCCAATGGCCCGTCCAATCCGCTCTATTCCGAGGTCGCGCGCGGCGGCAGCTGGCTTTCTGCCTATGCCGAACGCCCGTGGATTGCCATCGCGCCGCTGATGGGCTTTGTCGGCATCGCCATGGCGGTGCGGGGCCTGCGCGAAGGGTTCGAGGTCTCGACTTTGCTGTGGTCGAAGCTCGGAATCTTCGGGATCATCGCCTCGGTGGGGCTGACCATGTTCCCGTTCATCCTGCCCTCGACCGTCGATCCCGACAGCTCGCTCACCGTGTGGGATGCGTCGAGCTCGCACCGCACGCTCTTCATCATGCTGGTGGTCACCGCGATCTTCATGCCGCTGATCCTCGCCTACACCTCGTGGGTCTACAAGGTGCTCTGGGGCAAGGTCACCGAGGACGACGTCACCGCCAATTCGCACAGCGTCTACTGAGAAAGGGAGACACGACATGTGGTATTTCGCCTGGCTTCTGGGGCTTCCGCTGGCCGCGCTCTTCGCGGTGCTGAACGCCATGTGGCTCGAGCTGCGCTCGGACGCCTGCCTCGCCGAGGAAGGCGACTGCCCGATGGGCGAGCACGAGCACTGAGACATGCGGGGCATCGTCCCGCCCCGCATGAAGGCGGGATCCGGGCGCTGGTCGTCCGGGTCCCGCGACGAAACGCAGACGTCCTTCGGGAGGAAGGCGGCATCGCTGCGGTGACGATGGCCAGTTCCCGAGCTTGGACGGCGGTGCGGCGCTTGCCAACCGGCCGGTAAGATCACCCTCGTCACCTCGCGCTCTACGCATCTCTGGCGTCTCGCCCGGCTGCGGATCTCCGGGCCTGTCGCGGAGCGTTTCCCGACCCGGAGCGGGTTGTCATCCGCTCGGATTGCGCGATGCTGCGACCGAGGCCCCGGACGACAGGAGGACGCATGGCCGAGAGCTTGCCGGAACGGCCGCACATGGCCGACATCCTTGCCGCCGCGCAGCGCATCCGCGGGCAGGCGGACGCGACGCCTTTGCTGCCTTCCGCGCTGACGGAGCGGCTCGGGCATCCGTTGTGGCTGAAGCTCGAGACCTGCCAGCCGATGGGCGCTTTCAAGCTGCGCGGTGCGCTCAATGCGCTCGCGCAATTGCCTGATTCCACGCGGGGCGTGACCTGCTGTTCCACCGGCAACCACGGCCGGGCGGTGGCCTATGCCGCCCGCGCGCGTGGACTGCGCGCAGTGATCTGCATGTCGGAACTGGTGCCGGCCACCAAGGTCGAGGGCATCCGCGCGCTCGGCGCGGAGGTGCGGCTGATCGGTCGCAGCCAGGATGACGCGCAGCTCGAGGCGACGCGGCTGGTGCGCGAGGAGGGTTTCACCGACATCCCGCCCTTCGACGATCCGCAGGTCATCGCCGGGCAGGGCACCATCGGGCTCGAGATCCTGCAGGCGCTGCCCGATCTCGACACGCTGATCATCCCGCTCTCGGGCGGGGGGCTGGCCGCCGGGGTGGCGCTGGCGGCGCGGACCCTCAGCCCGGGGCTGCGGATCGTCGGCGTCTCGATGGAGCGCGGCGCGGCGATGCAGGCTTCGCTGGAGGCCGGGCGGCCAGTGCCGGTCGAGGAGGTCGAGAGCCTCGCGGACAGCCTTGGCGGTGGCATCGGGCTGGAGAACCGCCACAGTTTCGCGCTCTGCCGGGCGCTGCTCGACGAGGTGGTGCTTTTGAGCGAGGCGGAGATTTATCGCGCCATGCAGGCGCTCTACTTCGAGGATCGGCTGGTCGCGGAGGGCGGCGCGGCGGTGGGGGTCGGGGCGCTGCTGGCGGGGCGCATCGCCGCGCCGGGACGCACGGCGACGATCGTCACCGGACGCAATGTCGATATGGCTCAGTTCACGCAGGTGGTGACGGGCCAGGCGGTGACGCTTGGCGACGTGACCGTGCCGGGACAGGTCTGGCGCTGACCGGGCCTCGCAGGGCCCGGCGGCCCCGTGCAAAGCGGAACGCCGCCCCGAGAGGGCGGCGTTTCAGGTTTCGGTCACGCTGGGCGCGGGCTTCAGCCCTTGTCCTCGGGTGAGTCCTCGGGTGGGCGCGGCGCATCCGGATCGGGCTGGCCGACGCCCTTGAAGATGAACTTGAACGGCAGCGCCCAGAGAAAGCCGAGCACCACATAGACCAGCAGCTCGACAACGATGGAGGGGCGGTCGAGCGCGTTGACGATGCTGACCGCCGCCACGATGTAGAGCGGCAGCCAGACCACCAGAAGCAGCAGCGACAGGCGCTTGCGGGTCTTGTGGGAAAGCGCCATCAGTCCTCGAACGGGTCGGTGACGAGGATGGTGTCCTCGCGCTCGGGCGAGGTCGAGAGCATGGCGACCGGGCAGCCGATCAGTTCCTCGATGCGGCGCACGTACTTGATCGCCTGACCGGGCAGGTCGTTCCACGAGCGCGCGCCCTCGGTCGACTCGCTCCAGCCGTCCATCTCTTCGTAGATCGGCGTGCAGCGGGCCTGCTGGTCGGCGGCGATCGGCAGGTGATCGAGCACCTCGCCATCGAGCTCGTAGCCGGTGCAGATCTTGATCTTCTCGAACCCGTCGAGCACGTCGAGCTTGGTCAGCGAGATGCCGTTGACGCCCGAGGTGGCGCAGGTCTGGCGCACCAGGACCGCATCGAACCAGCCGCAGCGGCGCTTGCGCCCGGTGACGGTGCCGAACTCGTGGCCGCGGGTGCCGAGGCGGTTGCCGTCCTCGTCGTCAAGCTCGGTCGGGAAGGGGCCTTCGCCGACGCGGGTGGTGTAGGCCTTGACGATGCCGAGCACGAAGTCGATGGCGCCCGGGCCGATGCCGGTGCCGGTGGCCGCTTGCCCCGCGATCACGTTCGACGAGGTCACGAAGGGATAGGTGCCGAAATCGATGTCGAGCAGCGCGCCCTGGGCGCCCTCGAAGAGGATGCGCTTGCCGGAGCGGCGCTTCTCGTTGAGCACCTTCCACACCGGGCCGGCATATTGCAGCACCTCGGGGGCGATCTCGAGCAGCTTCTCGATCAGCGCCTCGCGGTCGACCGGCTCCATGCCGAGGCCCTTGCGCAGTGCGTCGTGATGGGTCAGCGCGCGATCGACGCGGCTTTCCAGCGTGGCGCGGTCGGCGAGGTCCGCCACCCGCACCGAGCGCCGGCCGACCTTGTCCTCGTAGGCCGGGCCGATGCCGCGGCCGGTGGTGCCGATCTTGGCGCCCTTGGCGGCGGCCTCTTCGCGGGCGCGGTCGAGCTCACCGTGGATCGGCAGGATCAGCGGCGTGTTCTCGGCGATCATCAGCGTCTCGGGGGTGATCTCGACACCCTGCTCGCGGATCGTCGCGATCTCTTTCACGAGGTGCCACGGATCGAGCACCACGCCATTGCCGATCACCGACATCTTACCGCCCCGCACCACGCCCGAAGGCAGCGCGTTGAGCTTGAAGACGGTGCCGTCGATCACCAGGGTATGGCCGGCGTTGTGGCCTCCCTGGAAACGGGCGATCACATCGGCCCGGCTCGACAGCCAGTCCACGATCTTGCCCTTGCCCTCGTCGCCCCACTGGGCGCCCACGACGACCACGTTTGCCATAGCTCACCTGTCCTTTTGGAGATCCAAAACGGGCTCCGTATAGCGAAGGGCGTGGGCGGGCGAAACCATCAAATTGGCGGTCCGCCCTGCGGTGCGGGCATGTTCGCCGCCCGGGCCCGCGCGCCTTGCGCTTGGGCAGATCGGCACGGTTGCCGGGCAGGTCCCTGCGCAAACATCATTTTTTGATCTAAAGCATTGCCTGCACTCGCCTCTCGGGTCGAGAAGGGCAGCAAGGCACCGCGCGACGTGCCGATTGCGAGAGGACAGGACCATGACCGGCACGGTGTTCGGACTGGGAGAAGTGGCGCAGGCCACCGTAGCGTTGGCGCTGGCCGGGGTGCTGGGGCTGCTCCTCGGCAAGCTCAACATCCGCGGCGTCGGGCTCGGCATCGGAGGGGTGCTGTTCGCGGGCATCGCGCTTGGCGACATCGCCTCTCGGACCGGGGTGCATTTCAACCCCGAGATGATGGAGTTCGTGCGCGAATTCGGCCTGATCCTCTTCGTCTTCACCATCGGCATCGAGGTCGGACCGGGCTTCTTCGCCTCGTTGCGCAAGTCGGGCCTTCAGCTCAACACGCTGGCGGCCTCGATCGTGCTGCTGGGCGTGGCGGTGACGGTGGCGCTGCATTACGCCTTCGACATTCCCGTGCCGGCGCTGGTGGGCATCATGTCGGGCGCGGTGACCAACACGCCGGGGCTGGGCGCTGCAACGCAGGCGCTGGCGGACATGGGGGCCGGGGCCGATGCGGTGGCCACGCCCTCGCTGGGCTACGCGGTGGCCTATCCGTTCGGCATCGTGGGCATCCTGCTGGCGATGCTGCTGGTGCGCTTCGCAGCCGGGGTCGACATCCCCGCCGAGGCCCGCGCCTACGATGCCCATCGCCGCAAGGGATCGGGCACGCTGCCCTCGCTCGACGTGGTGGTGCGCAACGAGAACCTCGACGGGCTGACGCTGGGCGAGGTGCCGGGGCTGTTCGATGCCGGCGTGGTGCCCTCGCGGATGCGCAAGAGCGGCGAGCTCGTGGTGCCGCAGCGCGACACGGTGCTGGCGGTGGGCAACATCCTCCACCTCGTGGGCCCCGCCGAGAAGCTGCAGGCGATGCGGCTGGTGCTCGGCGTCGAATCGGAGACCAGGCTTTCGACCCAGGGCACCGAGCTGTCCTGGGCGCGCATCCTCGTCACCGACAATGCCGCCTCGGGGCACCGGCTGCGCTCGCTGCGGCTCGAGGAAAGCTACGGCGTCTCGGTGTCGCGGATCATGCGGGCCGGTCTGGAGATCCCGGCGCAGGGCGACGGCACGCTCGAGTTCGGCGACATCGTGACCGTAGTCGGTCCGCGCGATATGATCCAGAAGGTGCGCGGCATCCTCGGCGACGAGAGCCGTCGGCTCGACCGAGTGGATTTCCCGGGCGTCTTCCTCGGCATCGTGCTGGGGGTGATCCTCGGCAGCATCCCGATCGCCGTACCGGGCCTGCCGGCGCCGCTGAAGCTCGGGCTTGCCGGGGGGCCGCTGGTGGTGGCGATCCTGCTCGGGCGGCTGGGCAGCTGGGGGCCGTTCACCTGGGTGATGCCGCCGGCCGCCAACCATGCCCTGCGCGAGTTCGGCATCATCCTGTTCCTCGCGGTCGTCGGGCTGAAGGCAGGTGACCGTTTCCTCGACACGCTGATCACAGGCGATGGCCTGTCCTGGGTGCTCTACGGCGCGACGATCACGCTGGTGCCGCTGATCGCGGTGGGCGTGATCGGGCGCTTCGTGCTGGGGCTCAACTACCTGTCGCTCTGCGGCGTGCTGGCGGGATCGATGACCGATCCGCCGGCGCTGGCCTTTGCCAATGCGCAGAACGAGTCGCCGGCGGCCTCGGTGGCCTATGCCACGGTCTACCCGCTGGTCATGGGGCTGCGGATCTTCGCGCCGCAGCTGCTGGTGCTGCTGCTGCTCTGAGCGCGGCGCCTGTCGCGCTGCCGGATCAGTTCCGCGCGCCCACCACGAGCGCAACGCCCGCGACCAGAAGCACCAGCCCGAGGATCTGGGCCGGGGCCACGGTGGTTCCGCGCAGCGTGTCGAAGCCCAGCCCCGCCACCACCTGCGAGGCAACCAGCGCCGAGATCGTCAGCGTGGCGCCCACCTGCGCATAGCCCGTCAGGCTCGCGAAGACGAAAAGCGTGCCAAGGAGCCCCGGCACCAGAAACAGCCACCAGCGCCCTCCCGCGAGCCGGGCAAAGGCCTCGGGCCCGTCGACCGCAAGCGCGGTGACGCTCAGCACCACGAGGCCCACTGCAGAGTTCAGCCACAGTGCCACCCAGATCGAGCCCGAGACCGTGCGCGCCTCGAGCATCAACGCGTTCTGCAGCACAAGCGCGGTGCCGGCGGTGGCCAGCAGCAGCAGCGTCACGAGCAGGGTCATTCCGGCACCTCCCGCGCGTCGAGCGCCAGCTGCATGAAGGTGAGGTCGAGCCAGCGGCCGAACTTGCAGCCGACTTGCGGCATCTCTGCGGTAACGGTGAAGCCCAGCCTGCGGTGCAGCGCGAGGGAGGCGGCGTTGCCGCTCTCGATGCCGGCCACCATGACGTGCTTGCTGGCCTCCCGGGCTCGTTCGATCAGGACCGTCATCAGCCCCCGGGCCACGCCGCGCCCGCGCGCCGAGGGATGGATGTAGACCGAATGCTCGACGGTGTGGCGGAAGCCCTCGAAGGGGCGCCAGTCGCCGAAGCTGGCATAGCCCAGCACGGCGCCATCGGCGTCGCGCGCCACCAGAACCGGGTAGCCCTGCGCCCGCCGCGCCTGCCACCAGTCAAGGCGATTGGCGAGATCGACCGGCGTCTCGTTCCAGATCGCCAGCGTGTGGTGCACGGCGTCGTTGTAGATCTCGAGAATGCCCGGCAGGTCCGCCTCTGAGGCGTCGTCGATTTGCGGGGCGGCGGAGGAAAGGCTTGGATCAGGAAGCATTTGTCTAATATATTAGACGCCATGAGCACAGGTCTAGCCCGAAAGATACAGGATGAGCGAAAGCGGCGCGATTGGTCGCTGACCGAGCTTGCGGAGCGGGCAGGCGTGTCGCGCGCGATGATCCATCGCATCGAGGCCGACGAGAGCAGCCCCACGGCGGCGGTGATCGGGCGGCTTGCGGGCGCCTTCGGCATGACCATGTCGGAGATGCTCGCCGAGCCGGTGACTGGCGGCTCGCGCCTGTCGCGGGCGCAGGACCGCGAGGTTTGGCAGGACCCCGAGACCGGCTATGTCCGCGAGGTTCTCACACCACGGGCCGAGCCCGGGCGGCGCAAGCTCGAGATCGTCAAGGTGACGCTTCCGGCCGGTGCGCGGGTAAGCTTTCCGCCGCAGAGCTTCGGCTTCCTGATGGAGAGCATCTGGGTGCAGTCGGGCGAGCTGACCTTCGAGGAGGGCAAGGAGGTGTGGCGGCTGGGCCCGGACGATTGCCTGACGCTGGGCGCGCCACGGCGGTGCAGCTTCGTCAACGAGAGCGACGCGCCCTGCAGCTACGCGGTGGTGGTTGCGCGGATCTGACCCGGCCCGCCGCCTGCGCGCGACGGACCGAGGCTGATATGCCTAGCGCACCACCAGCACGGTCTGCGGTGCGTGGCGCACGACGCGCGCCGCGTTGGGGCCGACGAGGTAGTCCTTCAGCGCCGGGCGGTGGGCGCCAACCACGATGACCTCGGCGTTCAGCTCCTGAGCCGCCTTGATGATCTCGTGATAGATCGTGCCCTGCGTGACCTTCAGCTTGCCAAGCAGGTATTCCGGGATCGCCTCCTTCGCCCACGCGGTGAGCTTGTCGCGGGCCTCGGTCTTGATGGCGTTGGCCTGCTCGGGCCCGAGAAAGGAGCCCACCATCGCCATCCCCGACCCGGGGATGACGTTGACCACGTGCAGCGTCGCGCCTTCTTCCCTGGCCATGCGCACCGCCGCCTCGGCCACGTGGCCGGATTCGGGCAGATCGTTGATGTCCACCGCCAGCAGGATTGTCTGGTACATTGCCTCTCCTCCTCAGAAGGCCGGTTGCGTGGCGCGCGGGCGCTGGATCATCACCACCCCCGCCAGCAGCAGCAGCGCCGGAATGAAGAACCATTCCTTCGCGATGCGCTCGTTCTCGACCTCGACCGCCGAGATCACCACCGGGTTGTCGCCGTAGTAGTCGTACTCGGTCCCGAGCTGGTCAAAGAGCGGCGTGCCGGGGAAGGGCTCGTCGAGCAGCAGGCGGCCATCCTCTTCCATCACCGTCAGGCCCTGGTCGGACAACGCCGTTTCGCCATCGCCCGCGACCGCCGGGATCACCACGGTGGTCGGGCGCATCTGGCCGGTGTCGAAATCGGGGCCCTCGATCATCACCCGGATGTCCGCGCCGTCGGGTTCTTCCGACATCAGCTCGATCGCGGCACCGCCGGAGGCCGAGACATAGGGCTCCTCGACCATGTCGAGGAAAAAGCCCGGCCGGAACAGCATGAAGGCGATGAAGAGCAACACCACGCTTTCCCAGATCCGCGACTTGGCGATGAAATAGCCCTGCGTCGCGGCGGCGAAGAGCAACATCGCCAGAAGCGATATGAAGAACACGAAGATTGCGTGACCGAAGCTCACGTCGATCAGCAACAGGTCGGTGTTGAAGATGAACAGGAACGGCAGCAGCGCGGTGCGGATGTCGTAGCCGAAGCCCTGAAGGCCGGTCTTGATCGGGTCCCCGCGCGAGATCGCCGCCGCCGCATAGGCGGCCAGGCCCACCGGTGGCGTGTCGTCGGCGAGAATGCCGAAATAGAACACGAACATGTGGACCGCGATCAGCGGCACCACGAGGCCGACCTGCGCGCCGACGCTGATGATCACCGGCGCCATCAGCGACGAGACCACGATGTAGTTCGCGGTGGTCGGAAGCCCCATGCCGAGGATCAGCGAGAGCACCGCCACGAGGATCAGCAGGACCATCAGATTGCCGCCCGAGATCACCTCGATCACCGTGCCGATCACCTGGTGTGCGCCGGTCAGCGAGATGGTGCCCACGATGATGCCGGCGGCGCCCGTGGCGACGCCGATGCCGATCATGTTGCGCGCGCCGAGGATCAGGCCCTGCACGAAATCGGCCCAGCCCGCGCGCGCCTCGGAGCCCACGTCATGGCCGCGGAAGGCTGCCTTAATCGGGCGGTGGGTGAGCGCGATGATGATCATGAAGAAGGTGGCCCAGAAGGCCGAGAGCGCCGGCGACAGCCGATCGAGCGTGTCGGTGCGCACCATCAGGTTCCAGACCAGGATGAAGATCGGGATGGCGAAGTAGAGCCCGCCGATCAGCGTCGGCGTCAGCCGCGGCGCGGTCGGCGGCGCGTCGGTGTCCTTGTCTTCCTTGATCTCGGGGAAACTGGCCGAGATCTTCAGCAGCACGAGGTAGAGCACCGCCACCAGCGCCACGGCGGCATAAATCGAGTTGCCCATGATCGGCTCGAGCAGGGTGCGCAGTCCGATCATCAGGAAGGTCAGCACGCCGAGCAGGATGAAGCCCGACAGGAACAGGATCATGATCATCAGCACGCCGATGCGCCGGCCCGGTTTGTCGAGCCCCTTGAGACCCATCTTCAGGCTCTCGAGATGCACGATGTAGAGCAACGCGATGTAGGAGATCACCGCCGGCAGGAAGGCGTGCTTGACCACGTCGATATACGGAATGTTGACGTATTCGACCATCAGGAAGGCGGCCGCGCCCATCACCGGCGGGGTCAGCTGGCCGTTGGTCGACGAGGCGACCTCGACCGCGCCGGCCTTCTCGGCCGGGAAGCCGATGCGCTTCATCAGCGGGATGGTGAAGGTCCCGGTGGTCACGGTGTTGGCGATCGACGAGCCAGAAATCATGCCGGTCATCATCGAGGACAGGACCGAGGCCTTGGCCGGGCCGCCGCGCAGAGCGCCAAGCAGCGCGATGGCGACCTGGATGAACCAGTTGCCGCCGCCGGCGCGGTCGAGCAGGGCGCCGAACAGCACGAAGAGGAAGATCATCGCGGTCGAGACGCCGAGCGCCACGCCGAACACGCCTTCGGTCTGCATCCAGTAATGCCCGAGCGCCTTGCTCAGTGACGATCCGCCATAATTGGTGATGTTGCGTGCCCATTCCGAGTAGCCGCCGAAGAAGGCGAAGGCCACGAAGATGCAGGCAATGATCACCAGCGGCAGGCCGAGCGAACGGTAGACCGCGATCATCAGGCAGATCATGCCGATGGCCGACATGGTGATGTCGGTGGTGCTCCAGAGGCCGGGGCGGCTGGCGATCTCGAAGCGAAAGACAACGAGGTAGAGACAGGCCGACACGCCGAGCACCAGCAGCGCCCAGTCATAGGCGGGTATGCGGTCGCGCGGGGCGGACTTGGTCAGCGGGAAGGCCATGGTGGCGAGCGCCAGCGCGAAGGCGAGGTGCACGAAGCGGGCCTGCGCCACGATGTTGGCAAAAATGCTCAGGCCGGTGGCCTGCGCCAGCATGCCGGGGATGCGCGAGGCGATGTAGAGCTGGAACAGCGACCAGGCGATGCAGGTGCCGATGATGAGCGTGCCCTGCCAGTTGACCGGGTTGCGCGCGCCGGTATCGGCCTCCGCCACCATGTCGTCGGCAGTGCGTTCCGTTGACGGCTGATCGACCATCGCCTGTCCCCCTGTTGAAAGGATATGTTGTTTTATGAGAGGCGGTTGCGCTGTTTTCTTCGCGCAACTTCAGAGCTTTTCGCGGGCGCCCGAAAGAGGGCGCCCGCAGGGAAGGATCCCCTTATTCCATCAGGCCCAGTTCCTGATAGGCCTTTTCCGCACCGGGGTGCAGCGGTGCCGACAGGCCGTCCTGGACCATCTGCGCCGGGTCGAGGTTTGCGAAGGCCGGGTGCAGTTGCTGGAAGTCCGAGATGTTTTCCATCACCGCCTTGGAGACCACGTAGACCACGTCTTCCGGCACCTCGGAGGAGGTCACGAAGGTCGCGCCCACGCCGAAGGTGGTGGTGTCCTCGTCATTGCCCGCATACATGCCGCCGGGGATGGTGGCGACGCGGTAATAGGGGTTGTCGGCCACGAGCGTGTCGATCGGCTCGCCGACCACGTCCACGAGCTTCACGTCGCAGGTGGTGGTGGCTTCCTGGATCGCCGCCGCGGGGTGACCCACGGTGTAGATCATCGCGTCGATGTTGCCGTCGCAGAGCTGCTGGGCCATCTCGGAGCCCTTGTACTCGGTGGCGAGCGCGAGGTCGTCCATGGAGATGCCGAAGGCGTCCATGACCACTTCCATGGTGGCGCGCTGGCCGGAGCCCGGGTTGCCCACGTTCACACGCTTGCCGGCGATGTCCTCGAACTTCTCGACGCCGGCATCGGCGCGGGCGAGCAGGGTGAAGGGCTCGGGGTGGACCGAGAACACCGCGCGCAGTTCGGGGAACGGATTGTCGGAGAACTGCGAGCTGCCGTTATAGGCGTGGTACTGCCAGTCGGACTGGGCCACGCCGAACTCGAGCTCGCCGGCCTTGATGGTGTTGATGTTGTACACCGAACCGCCGGTCGACTCGACTGCGCAGCGGATGCCGTGCTCCTTGCGGTCGCGGTTCACCAGACGGCAGATCGCACCACCGGTCGGGTAGTACACGCCGGTCACGCCGCCGGTGCCGATGGAGATGAACTGCTGGTCCTGCGCGCTGGCAGCCGCGCCCATGACGAGCGCGCCGGTGACAACGGCGCCGAAGAGGGTGGTTTTCATCAGATCGTTCTCCCTGTGATCTTGATTGAAATTGTGCTGATGATAGTGCCCAGATCTGCGCGCGGATGCAAACAGGGCAAGATTGCCGATGGCTTACCACGCGTCATGCATGAGGATGATCAGCTATGTCGCATATTTTCCCGCGTCACACGAAATCCCTGCCGCCGATGGTCTCGCATGGCGAGGGTGCCTACCTCTATGACTGTGATGGCAAGGCCTATCTCGACGGATCCGGCGGGGCGGCGGTGTCCTGTCTCGGGCACAGCGATTCGAAGGTGGTCGCCGCGATGCAGGCACAGCTCGGGCAAGTGGCCTTTGCGCATACCGGTTTTTTCACCTCCGAGCCGGCGGAGCGCCTCGCAGATAGGCTGATTTCTCTGGCACCGGAAGGGCTTGACCGGGTCTACGTGGTTGCTGGCGGCTCCGAGGCGATGGAATCGGCGCTCAAGCTTGCGCGGCAATACCATCTCGAGAAGGGTGAGCCGCAGCGCCGCCACATCATCGCACGGCGGCAGAGCTATCACGGAAACACCCTCGGCGCGCTGGCGACCGGCGGCAACATCTGGCGCCGCGAGCCCTTCGCGCCGCTGTTGATCGACGTGCACCACGTCTCGCCCTGCTACGCCTATCGCGGCAAGCACCCGGGCGAGACCGAAGAGCAATACGGCGAACGGCTGGCGCTCGAGATCGAGGAGAAGATCGCCGAGCTGGGCGCCGAGAACGTCATGGCCTTCGTGGCCGAGCCGGTGGTCGGCGCGACGGCGGGGGCGGTGCCCTCGGTGCCCGGTTATTTCAGGCGCATCCGCGAGATCTGCGACGCGAACGGCATCCTTCTGATCCTAGACGAAGTCATGTGCGGCATGGGCCGGACGGGAACGCTGTTTGCCTGTGAGCAGGACGGCGTGGCGCCCGATATCTGCGCCATCGCCAAGGGCTTGGGGGCGGGCTATGCGCCGATCGGGGCGATGCTGTGCTCGGCCGAGATCTATGCCGCGATCGAGAACGGCTCGGGCTTCTTCCAGCACGGCCACACCTATCTTGGCCACCCGACCTCCTGCGCCGGGGCCAATGCGGTGCTCGACAGGCTGGTCGATGACAAGCTGGTCGAGCGGGTGGCGCCCGTGGGCGCGATGCTGCGCGGCGCGCTCGAAGAGCGCTTTGGCCAGCACGCCAATGTCGGCGACATCCGCGGCCGGGGTCTGTTCCTCGGCATCGAGCTGGTGGCCGACCGCGACACCAAGGCGCCGCTCGACCCGTCGAGGGGCGTGGCCGGAAAGCTCAAGAAGGCAGCCTTTGCCGAGGGGCTGATCTGCTACCCGATGAGCGGCACCATCGACGGCGCCAATGGCGATCACATCCTTCTCGCGCCGCCCTTCATCCTCAGCGACGATCAGGTGGGCGAGCTGGTCGACAAGCTCGACGCCGCGATGAAGACGGTTCTGGGCTGACAGGCGACCTCGCCGGCCCCGCCTGAGACGGGCAGGGCGCGCTCGCGCTCTGCCGGGGCCGCCTCAGTTCAGATCTTCGAGCAGGCGGCCGTGCTTGCGGGTCTCCTCGAGCACGTCGCCGAAGGTCGTCATGCCGCGGGCCTGCAGCATTGGCAGCATCATCACCAGCACTTGTGCGGTGGCGTGGGCGTCGCCAAGCGCGGTGTGGCGCAGCTGGGCCGGGATCTCGACACCCAGCCGGTCACAGAGCGCGTCGAGCGTGTGGGTCTGGCTGGCCCCGAACAGCACCGCCGAGAGCAGCACCGTGTCGAGGATCGGGTGATCCCACTCGACCCCCATGCGATTGCGGTGGCGACGGAGGAAAGCCATGTCGAAGGGCGCGTTATGCGCCACGATCACCGAACCCTTGGCGAAACGGTGAAAGCGCCGCCCGGCCTCGGCGATGTCGGGCTGGCCGCGCACCATGGCGTCGCTCAGCTGATGCACCTTGGTCGAGCTGGGCGGGATTGGGATGCCGGGATCGACAAGTTGATCCATCACCTCGCCGGGCACGATGCGCCCGTTCAGCACCCGTACCGCACCGATCTGGACCACCTCGTCCTTGTGCGGCAGGAGCCCCGTGGTTTCGGTGTCGAACACGGTATAGCTGAGCGCCGCGAGCGGCGTCTCCTCGACCGCCTCGGGGGCGTCATGGGTGAGCAGGTCGAAATCATAGACCAGCGGGCGCTCGGCCTCGGGGGCCATGTGGGTCTGGGCGCCGTCGATCACCATCATGTAGCCGCCGCCCTCCATCGGCTTGAGCCGTGCCGAGTAGCTCTGGGCCCCGTCGACGCCCTCGGCCACGAAGCTGACCTCGTGGCCGGTCTTGTGCAGCTGCTTCACCGCCGCGTTGAGCCCCTTGGCCTCGAAGAAATCGGTGAGCGGCGCGTTGAGGCGCGGCACGTGCAGCTGCGCCAGCACCTCCGCTGCCTGACCGTCATAGAGGACGATCTGGCCCCGCGGGTTCACCAGGATCATCGCCACCGGGATCTCGGTCAGAAGCGCGGTGAGGCGCTCCTTCTCATGCGCCAGCCGTTCGGTCTCGAGCGCGATCTTCTGCGCGGTGTCCATGGTGCTGTCGGTGAGCCGCTCCGAGACCGCGTGGGCGGCATGGGCGAGATCGCCGAGATAGCGGGCGGAGGCAAGATCGACCTCGCGGACGACGCCGGCATGGGCGCGCACCCGCATCTCGGCGGCGAGCTTCTCGATCGGCTTGGCGACGTTTTCGTCGAACAGCAGCCAGATCGCGGCGGTCAGCGCGAGCAGGGCCAGCGCCGACAGGATGCCGGCAAAGACGAAGCCGTTGGCCGGGGTGGTGTCGAGCGCGCGGGCGTAGCCGAACCACAGCGCGCCGCCCACCGCCACGCTGCCGCCGAGCCCCAGCAGCACGAAGAACAGGAAGATCCGCAGCCGCAGGCTCAGGGTGGTGATCATGCGGTGCCCTCCGGTGCGGTGCAGACCGCTTCGACAATGGGATCGTCTGCACCGGCCTCGCGCCAGACCGGCTCGCCGCCATCGCCGCCCGCGGGATCGGCGCGGCGGTGGTTGACGCAATCCACCATCATCTCGACCGACTGCACCGGCTGCCAGCGGGCGAAGAAGTAGAGATCGGCGATATACAGCCCCTCGGTCTCGCTATTGGCACGGCGGGTGCCGTGATCGACGGCGATGAAGCGGTCGACCATCGGCGCCGCATAGGTCCAGGGCCGGTAGAAGGCGCGGGCCTCGTGCACCGAGGCCACGGTGAAGCCCTCGGGCAGCGCCTCGGCGGTGCGCCCGTACCAGCCATATTCGCTCGAGATCGTGGTGGCGATCATCGCGACGCCCGCGGCCACCGGCGCCAGCCAGCGCGGCAGGCGGCCGCCGAAGACCTTGTTGAGCAGCATGATGGCCCCGGCACCGGCAAAGCCGGCGACGAAGACCGCGATCAGTTCCAGAAACATCTGTCCTCCTCCCAGAGAGCGGGCCCTAGCCCAGCATGCCGCGCCCGTGCCCGAGGGCCGATTGCAGCGACTTTATCACCACGAAGGCATCCCGCAGATGACTTCGCTCAAAATCCGACAGGTCGGCGGGGGCGAGGTAATTGTCCGGCGCCTCGCCGCGCTTCACCTGTGCCGCCTGATGCTCGAGGCGGGTCTCGGCGATCAGGTCGTAGGCGTCGAGCAGATCCTGCCCGCCCGAGCCCGAGAGCTTGCCCGCCGCTACCGCCGCCTCGAGCCGGGCGCGGGTGTTGACCTCTGCAAGTTGGCCCTGCAGCGCGTAGACCCGCGCCAGATCGACCACCGGCACCACGCCGTTATGCTTGAGATCGACCGTGTTCTTGTGCTCGCCCGAGCGGATCGTGGCAAAGCCGCGCAGCAGGCCCAGAGGCGGTGTATGCTTGAGCGAGTTCGAGATCATGTGCGCCACGAAGATCGAGTTCTTCGCCGCCGCCGCCAGCGTCTCGGTCTGCAGTTCCTCGTAGAGCGCTTTGGTGCCGCCGATGGGGCGCAGGTCGAACATCACCGAGGCCAGCATCTGCGCCTTGGGGTCGGGCTTCTTGATCCAGTTGGTGAAATACTGCCGCCAGGTGCCGATGCGCTGACACCATTGCGGGTTGGTCGCCATCATGTCGCCGGGGCAATAGTAATAGCCCGCCACGTCGAGCCCGTCGCTGACGAATTTCGCCAGCTCGGCGAAGTAGCGCATGTCGTCCTCGGTGGCGGCGTTGTCGAGGAACAGGCAGTTGTCCTGATCCGAGATGCCGGTCTGCTCCTGCCGCCCCTGCGAGCCGCAGGCCAGCCACAGATAGGGCACCGGGGCGGCGCCAAGCGTCTCTTCCCCAAGCGCCAGCAACCGGCGGGTGGCGGTGTCGGCGATGTCGGTGATCAGCCGCGTCACCACCTCGTGTCGGTTGCCGCTGGCCACGAGCTGCGCCAGCAGCTGCGGGATGCGCGCGGTGATCTCGGCCATGCGGGCGGGGTTCTCGGCACGGGCGATCTCGGCCACCAGCTCGGCGGAGCTGACCGCTTGGAAGCGCGTGAGGTCAGTCTGGGTGACCATGCCCACGAGCCTTCCGCCCTCGCTCACCGGCACGTGGCCGACATTGCGCTCCATCATCATGTGCAGCACGTCCGAGCCGATGGCCGAAGGCGGCAGGGTCATGGGATCGGCGGTCATCACCTGGGCCAGCGGCGTGTCGAAGGGCAGGCCGGCGCCCACCACCTTGCCCGAGACGTCGCGGATGGTGAGGATGCCGAGCAGCCGCTCGCCCTCGGTCACGCAGACCGAGGAGACATGGCGCTCGGCCATCGCCTTGGCGGCCTGCTGCACCGTGGCAGAGGGGGGCAGGGTGAGTGGTTTAGGCGCCATCAGCGTCTCGACCCGGCTGTGGGCGAGGTCGGTCTTGCGCGGCTTGGCCCCGCGCGAGCGGTCGAAGAAGCGCTTCGAGGCGGGGTGCTCGCGCACCAGCTCGTTGAAGGCATAGACCGGAAGCATGAAGAGCAGCGTCTCCTCGACCGTGCGGGCCGAGGTGGCGGCGATACCGTCGCGCGCCAGCCCGCGCTCGCCGAAGGAGTTGCGCGGCCCGAGCAGCGAGACAACGACGTCGTTCTCGTCGCGGATCTCCACTTGGCCGGAATGGATCAGGTAGAGCCCCTCGAGCGGGTGGCCATAGGCATAGATCGGCTCGCCCGCCGGAAGGCGGCGCTGCACGAATTGCGGCACGAGGCTTTCCAGCGCATCGGCCTCGAGCGCGTCATACGGGTGGACGCCGCTGAGGAAGCGGAGCAGCTCTTCGGGTGCGATCGGCATGGCGGCTCTCCCGGTCAGGCGGAACGGTGGAAACGAAAATCCCGCCCCGGAGTAACGCGGGACGGGATGAAAGGGTAGGGGAAAGGCCGCCTCGCGGCCTGACCCGTGGAGCTTAGTGGTCCTGGGCTGCGCCCGCGCCACGCGGCACGCGCACGCTTTCCACCAGCTCGCTGATCTCCTGCGGGATCGGTGCGGTCATCTTCGACACGGTGAAGGCCACCGCGAAGTTGATCATCGCGCCCACCGCGCCGAACGAGGTCGACTTGATGGTGCCGAGCAGCGGATCCGCATCGGTGAAGGAGTTGGTGCCCGAGATGAAGAACCAGCCCTTGTGCAGGAAGATGTAGACCAGGGTCACGATGAGGCCTGCCAGCATGCCGGCCACGGCGCCCTTGTTGTTCACCTTGGTAAAGATGCCCATCATCAGGACCGGGAAGATCGACGCCGCCGCGAGGCCGAAGGCCAGAGCCACGGTCTGCGCCGCGAAGCCCGGCGGGTTGAGGCCCAGATAGGTCGCCACCGCGATGGCCACGGCCATTGCGACACGTGCCGACATCAGTTCGCCCTTTTCCGAGATGTTCGGATTGAACTGGCCCTTGATGAGGTCGTGGCTGACCGCCGAGGAAATGGCGAGCAGAAGACCGGCAGCGGTGGAGAGCGCGGCGGCAAGGCCACCGGCGGCCACCAGGCCGATCACCCAGCCCGGAAGGTTGGCGATCTCGGGGTTGGCAAGCACGAGGATGTCACGGTTGAAGTTGGTCAGCTCGTTGCCTTCCCAGCCTTCTGCCGCGGCACGCTCGGCCATCGCGTCGGAGGCATCGTTGTAGTACTGGATGCGGCCGTCGCCGTTCTTGTCTTCCCAGCCCAGAAGGCCGGTCTGCTGCCAGGTCTGCATCCAGTCATAGGTTGCATCGCTTTCGATCTGCTCGAGCGACACGGCCTGACCCTCGACACCTTCCGGCCAGAACTGCTGGGTGATGTTGAGGCGCGCCATGGCACCCACCGCCGGGGCGGTCAGGTAGAGCAGGGCGATGAAGACCAGCGCCCAGCCGGCGGACCAGCGTGCGTCGGCCACCTTCGGCACGGTGAAGAAGCGCATGATGACGTGCGGCAGACCGGCGGTGCCGATCATCAGCGACAGGGTGAAGAGCACCATGTTGAAGGTGTCACCATTGTGCGCGGTATACTCGGCAAAGCCGAGATCGGTCACGATGCCGTCGAGGGTCGCCAGCAGCGGCTCGCCCGAGGAGGTGTCGCCGAACAGGCCGAGGGCCGGGATCGGGTTGCCGGTGAGCTGCAGCGAGATGAAGATCGCCGGGATGGTGTAGGCGAGGATCAGCACGCAGTACTGCGCCACCTGGGTGTAGGTCACGCCCTTCATGCCGCCGAACACCGCGTAGGCGAAGACGATCACGGCACCGATCAGCAGGCCGGTGGTGCTGTCGACCTCGAGGAAGCGGCCGAAAGCAACGCCCACGCCGGTCATCTGGCCGATCACGTAGGTGGTCGAGGCGATGATCAGGCAGATCACGGCCACCAGGCGCGCGGTCGGGCTGTAGAAGCGGTCGCCGATGAACTCCGACACGGTGAACTTGCCGAACTTGCGCAGGTAGGGCGCAAGCAGCAGTGCCAGCAGCACGTAGCCGCCGGTCCAGCCCATCAGGAAGGACGAGTTGTCATAGCCGACGAAGGCGATGAGGCCCGCCATCGAGATGAACGAGGCTGCCGACATCCAGTCGGCGGCGGTCGCCATGCCGTTGGTGACCGGGTGCACGCCGCGGCCGGCGGCGTAGAATTCCGACGTGGAACCCGCGCGGGCCCAGATCGCGATGCCGATGTAGAGCGCAAAGGACGCGCCCACGAACAGCAGGTTGATGGTAAACTGATCCATGAGCCTTACTCCTCGTCCACGCCGTGCTCTTTATCGAGCTTGTTCATCCGGAAGGCGTAGAAGAAGATCAGCGCCAGGAAGACCAGGATGCTGCCCTGCTGGGCAAACCAGAAGCCCAGGTCGGTGCCGCCCACCGTGATGCCCGAGAGCATCGGGCGCAGCAGGATGCCGAAGCCGAACGAGCAGATCGCCCAGATGATGAGGCTTACGATGATGATGCGCAGGTTGGCCTTCCAATAGGCCTCGCCGCTCGATGTATGATCCGCCATGAGCGGGTCCCTCCTCTCCTTGATATCTTGTGGCCGCCCCCGTCCCGAGGCGCGGCCCTGCGGCGGCCCTCAGCGGGCCGTCGCGTCCTCCACGATCGCGCCGAGATCGGCGGCGATCTTGTCGATGGCACCCATCGCGTCGACACGCGTGAGTGCGCCTTTCTCCTCGTAATAGCCGATCAGCGGCGCGGTCTGGGCGTGATACGCCTCGAGCCGGCTGGCCACGGTCTCGGCCTTGTCGTCGGCGCGCCGCTTCATCTCGGTGCCGCCGCACTTGTCGCAGACACCGGCCGAGGCGGGCTGCTTGAAGCTGTCGTGATAGCCCTCGCCGCAATTGCCGCAGGTGTAGCGGCCCGAGATCCGGGTCACCATCGCGGCGTCGTCCACCTCGAGGCTGATCGCGGCGTCGATCTGCTGGTTGCTCTCAGCGAGCAGCCGGTCGAGCGCCTCGGCCTGGACCGTGGTGCGCGGGAAGCCGTCAAGGATCACGCCCTTGGCGCAATCGGGCTCGGCGAGCCGGTCGCGCAGGATGGCGATGACGATCTCGTCCGAGACCAGCCCCCCGGCCTCCATGACGGCCTTGGCCTGCTTGCCGGCCTCGGTGCCCTGCGCCACCGCGGCGCGCAGCAGGTCACCGGTCGAGAGCTGCACGAGGCCGAACGTATCCTCGAGCATGCGCGCCTGCGTGCCTTTCCCGGCCCCCGGAGGGCCGAGAAGGATGAGCACGGGGGCGGCGGTGATGGTTTGTCCGTCCATCTCAGATCACCCCTTGTTTGCGCGGTTTTCGATGAGGTCGTCGACGACGGAGGGGTCGGCGAGTGTGGAGGTGTCGCCGAGGGCGCCGTAGTCGTTCTCGGCGATCTTGCGCAGGATGCGGCGCATGATCT
>NZ_JAEKJV010000015.1:0-129420 GCF_017309175.1 Salipiger bermudensis
TTGAAACCTTGGCCCGCGTCACCGACAATCCAACCGTCAGGCTGCCCGCAGTGGCATCCTGATCAGGCCCGGACCTCTCCGAAGGTCGACGCTCCTACACCATGCCGTGGGGCACTATCTGTAGAGTCTGCGCCAACTTTGAAGGAGCAGGCATATGCGAAAGAGCCGTTTCACCGAGGCGCAGATAAGTAACCGGTGTCTGGGGCCCACGTGAGTTCAGCTTGACGGGGTGAAGTTCCATGGCAGGAGCTCGTCGATCCGGCTGGCCGGATGACCGGCGGCGATCGCTTCGAGGGTCGCCTTCAGATAAGCGAAGGGTTCCACGCCATTGATCTTCGCGGTGGCGATCAAGGAGGCGATGCGGGCCCAGGTGCGACCGCCCTCGTCGTGGCCGGCGAAGACCGCGTTCTTTCTTGTCAGGGCGATCGGGCGGATCAGGTTTTCGATGGGGTTGGAGTCGATCTCGACGCGGCCATCGTGGAGGAAGGTCTGCAGACCGCCCCATTGGCGATGGATGTAGGTCAGCTTTTCACCCAGCCGCGACTTGACCGAGATACGCAGGCGCTGTGCCTGCAGCCAGTCACCGAACTCGGCAACGAGGGGCGCGCTGCGGGTCTGGCGGGCAGACAAGCGCTGACCGGGGCCCATGCCGCGGATCTCGGCCACGATGCGGTAGAGTTCGGCAATGCGGCGGAGGCCGTCAGCCGCGATTTCCGAGCCATCCCGATCAAAGACTTCTTTCAGCTTGCGACGCGCATGTGCCCAACAATGGGCGACAGTGATCGGTGCGCCGCCCTTCCGGGAGGGGCGCGTCAACCGATCGTAACCGGTATAGCCATCCAGTTGGAGGATGCCGTCGAAGCCTTGCAGGATTTGCTCGGCATGGGCGCCTGCGCGGCTGGGCTGGTAGGTGAAGACCACGCCGGGCGGGTCCTCTCCGCCCCATCCCCGGTCATCGCGCGCCAAGGCCCAGAGATAGCCGGTCTTGGTCCGGCCCCGCCCGGGGTCCAGCACCGGAGCCGTCGTTTCGTCCATGAAGAGCTTGGTCGGTCCCTTCAGGTCGTCGATCAGCCGATCAACGACAGGGCCGAGGTGGAAGGCGGCGGTGCCGACCCAATCCGCCAGGGTGCTGCGGTCGATCTGGATGCCGGAGCGCGCCAAGATCTGACTTTGGCGGTAGAGCGGCAGGTGGTCCGCGAACTTTGAGACCAGCACGTGTGCGATGGCCCCTTCGGTCGGCATCCCGCCCTCGATCAGCCGGGGCGCGGCGACGGCTTGGGTGCCCCCATCCGAGCAGATGCGGCAGGCATACTTCGGTCGGATGTCTACCAGCACTCGAAGCTGCGCCGGGATGATGTCGAGGCGCTCTGTACGATCTTCGCCGATCCGGTGCATGCGGCCACAGCCGCAGGGGCAATCGAGGATCGCGGGTTCAAGGACGCGCTCGATGCGTAGCAGGTCCGCAGGCAGATGGCCGAGGTTGCGCTGCCGTGCCGGGCGCGGCGTCGTGGTGGATGGTGCGGCCTGCTCCTTGCGGGTCTCGACCTCGGCGACAGCCGTTTCCAGGTCCTCGAAGGCCAGCTGCCGGTCGTCCTCACTTAGCTTCTCGGACCGCTTGCCATGCACGACAGGCCACGAGATGCTCCAGCCGCCGGTTCGCGTCCTTCAGCGCGTCACGCTCCTGCAGCAGAGCCAGAACAGCGGCGCGCTGGCTCTCGGGGATTGCGGACAGGTCGATGGGCGGGGCGCTGGACACGGCCGGATGATACCGCGCTTCAGACCGCCCTGCGCGGATATTCCCCAGGCCGAGTCACTCTGCCACAGCCGGACGGCGCACCTCCAGTGATCGCACCCGGCGCCAGTCCAGGCCTGCAAACAGGGCTTCGAACAGCGCCCGGTTCAGGGTCATGGCGCCGTCGCGGATGGCAGGCCAGGTGAAGGTGCTTTCCTCCAGGCGCTTGTAAGTCATGACCAATCCGCTGCCGTCCCAGAACAAGATCTTCAACTGGTCGGCCCGCTTCGAGCGAAAGACAAATACCGTCCCCGTGAAAGGATCTTCGGCAAGCGTGGACTGGACTAGGGCGGCGAGCCCGTCGCAAGGGCATGAGCATGAACCACATCGTAGCCCGTAAAGCAAAAGGTCCGGGGGACCTTTTGTAGGGCGGAGCGCTCTACCGGATCTACCGCGAGGAAGGGCTGTCCGTGAAAAGGCGGCGCGGTCGCAAGCGAGCGCGTGGCACAAGAACCCCGATGCCATCGGCCGCGGGCGTCAACGCGCGCCCTCTCTCGCGGTTTGCAGGCAAACCGCTGCCGGTCAGCGGGATCGGTGGACTTTGTATCCGACAGCTTCGGTGCCTCGCGGAAGTTCCGGATCCTAGCCGTGATCGACGACTGCACGCGCGAATGCCTGTGCCTCGTGGCGGACACCAGCCTCTCCGGGGCAAGGGTTGCCCGGGAGCTCAGCGCCCTTATCCGGGTCTACGGCAAGCCCGGCTGCATTGTTGGCAATAACGGCACAGAGTTCACCAGTCGGGCGATCCTGAAATGGGCCGATGAGAACGCGGTGCCTTGGCATTACATCGATCCAGGCAAACCCCAGAAAAACGCTTTCATCGAAAGCTTCAATGGCAGCCTCAGGGACGAACTACTGAACGAGGAGCTCTTCGACAACCTGGACGATGTGCGGCGAAAGGTGGCTCTGTGGCGCTACGACTACAACACGGTCAGGCCGCATTCGTCCCTGGCCAACCAGACACCGCAGCAAGCGCGCCGGACGCTTGAGCAATTTGAGGGCTCCGCGCCCGGCGCGCTTGCGCAAGACGATGAAGCCAAATACCCAAATCCAACCTGCAGACTCTCGTTATGAATGAGGGACCGGCAGGGGGCAGGTCACCCCCTCAGTCCCGATCTGACACGCCCACGGTCACCGTGCTCTGCCAATCGCCGCCTGCGAGGACGTGGCGCACCGCGCCGATATAAGCATTGCCGTCAAAGCGCGTGCCGAGGCCTTTGAGCTCGAGCAGCTCTCCTGCCACCAGCCCGAGATTGCCCGGCAGGCATATCTTGCCGCGGAAACGGGACAGGCGGTTTTGCTGCATGATCGCGTTGGCCCAGACCTGCAGAGTGTCGGGATGCATGGCGGAGCCGCTGGAGATCCGGCGGGTAACGTCCAGAACCTTGCCAAGCGCATCGCCGGTCAGGTCTCCCTGCAGGTTGACGGAGGGCTCCCCTCCCCGCGCGGTGATCCGGTCATGGCCCTCGGGATCGTAGGCCTCGATGACCACTGCGGCATCTTGCGTGGCGGCATCCATCGTGAGCTCGAAGCCGATGACGTCCTCGCCGAAGGTCGCGCTCAGAGCCGGTGCCGCAAACGTCGGCGCCGCCATGGTGACCGTCCCGTTCGCGACCGTCACCACCAGCCCGTTCGCCGCGGCGATGCGCAGCATCACCTCCCAGGCGGTGTCACCCTGCCAGAGTTCGCGGGCCGACCTCCCGGGCATCGGGGCGATATCCTGCCCGAGCCCGGCGTCGCGAAGGAGTGCGGTGATCACGGCGTCGTCGGCCGTGCCCTCGTGCGGGTCCGGCACGGCGAGGCGCGCGAGCTTTTGCGCGATGTCGCCGCAGGTGACGATCAGGGCCGATCCACGCTCGGCTGCCATGCGGATGGTCTGGGCCAGGAGGATGCCCTGAAACGCGTCGGCGGTCTGCCCGTCATAGCCAAGCCTCAGCACGATCTCGGCGCCCGGCACGAAGAGCGCCGAGCTGCTATGCGCGAAGGTCTGGTCCGAGCGGCTGCCGTCTTCGATCTCGATGCGGAGAGAAGGCAGGCTATTGAGACCACGCTGAAGCTCGATCCGTCGGACGACGATATCGTCGCGAAGCCGGGTGCCGTCGATCAGGATCTCGAACGAGGCCAGAGCTGAATTGGGTGAGAGCACGGAACGGGACATCTGGCTTTCCTGTACATGCGACGAGACCAGCGTGAGCCCCGCGTCGCGGCGAAACCTGCGTGGCCGACGCGCCGGCCATCCTCTGCTGTCGACCATAGTGCGAAGCGACAGTGGCCTTGGCAACATTCAAAGCCGCCGAAGCAACCCGGGTGCTGCACAGACTATTCAGTCTCGCGATCCGGAGAGCGCGTGTCTGCGCAAGGCATACAGAGGCGCGTCGCGTGCGAGGAAAGGAGAGAAAACGGAGCACATCCCTCCCCCCTCCGTCCCATCGCGCAGCCGAGGCTCGCAGCCAACCCGCACCTGCTCCGGCTACGCACCAAAAGCCCGACCGATACCAGCCGGTCGGCGCCAGAGACATCTGCGAGAGCCGCAATGACCGGCGGGCACAGTCGCGGAGGATGCGTTCCGCGACGACCCCGCCGAGCGCCTCGACGTCATCCGGTTCCTGCGGGATCAAGAAGGCCCCGGTCAGCGCCTGCCTGTCATAGAGATGCACCTCCAGCGCGGTCGCCTTGCCCTGCGCCGGTGAAAGGGTTGAGCATCTCGGGGGCATCCGGCACTTACAAGTGAAGAAGGAGTGCCCGATGGCCAGAAAAGCCCTCAACAAGAAGAATCTCGTCGAACTCGGTGCGGACGCGTTGGCAGAGCTGCTGCTCGAGGCCGTGAAGGGCGACGCCGCGCGACAGCGGCGCGTGCGCATGGTGCTCTCGGCCGACCAAAGCCCGCAGGAGGCTGCGGCGGATGTTCGAAAGCGGTTTGCCTCGATCCGCCGATCCCAGAGTTTCATCTCATGGAAGACACAGAAGAAGTTTGCGAAGGAACTCACCGACCTTGTCACCTTGGTCGAAACCCGGATCGGCCCCGACAGCCCGGACCTCGCTTTCGAACTCCTTTGGGATCTGCTTTATCTCGCGCCAGGCATCCACGAGCGGACCGATGACAGCAACGGGTTGATCGGTGACGTCATGGATGATGCGATGGACGCCATCGCACGCCTCTCCCCCAAGATCAGCAAGGAACCGATCGAACTCGCGGAGATGATTTTCGACGCGCTACGGGACAACGGCTATGGCGAATTCGATCATGTCGTGCCGGCTCTCGCCAAGCCACTCGGCGAAACAGGTCTCGAACGACTGAAGGCGCTCGCCGAAGAAATGTGTGCAATGCCACTGACCGACGCGCAGCTGGAAATCTATGACTTCGTCTCTGATCCCGACAGGCAGGAAGAGCTCGCTCGGGATCGCCGCGACCATACATCGAAGATGATCCTGCAGGACGTCGCCGATCTTCAAGGCGACGCCGACGCATGGCTCGCACGCTACACGGCCGAGCAGCTGACCTATCACACCATCGCCCCGGACGCTGCGGCGCGCCTGCTCAAGGCGGGGCGTGCGGAGGAGGCACTTCAGGTTGTGGAGAACGCGCTGAACCGCGACGCGCGCGACAGCTTATGGCTCGACACGCCGGAGCTGGACGAGGCTCACTTCGCTTGCCTTGAAGCACTGGGACGAGAAGACGAGCTACGCCAGGCGCTCTGGGCCCGCTTCGAGCGGCGCCTCTGCCCCGATGCGCTTCGTCGCCTCCTGAAACGCCTTCCGGACTTCGAGGATGTTGAGGCCGAAGACCGCGCCCGCGAGGTTGTCTTGGCATTCACCCCCATCGAGGCTGGCCTGGCGTTCTGCCTGTCCTGGCCGGACACGATGCTGGCAGCGCAGTTGGTGCTCAGCCGATCCGACGAGATCGATGGGGACACCTACGAGATCCTCACCCCGACCGCCGAGGCGCTTTCCTCCGCCCACCCGCTGGCCGCAGTTCTGATCTGGCGCTCGATGATCGAGTTCGCACTGAAGCGCGCACGATCGACCCGCTACGGCCACGCCGCGCGCCATCTCGACGCCTGCGCCGCAGCCGACGCTGCAATATCCGACTATGAAGGCCGTCCCGAGCATAGGGCCTTCGTGGAGCAGCTGCGCACTGCGCATGGGCGCAAGTCGGCCTTCTGGGACCGCGTCACACCATCATAGGCACAGTCGCCCAACCCCACCGCCCGCATGATCACCGACGCCGTCGAGGCAAGCGGCAAGACCCTGCGGGAGATCGGCACCGAGCTGAGTCTCAGAAGGGCCTCGAGCGCGGCAACGTGATCTCCATGCTCAAATCCGGCGAGATGCGCATGCCGATCGAGAGGATCCCGGCCTTTGCCGCCGCCACGGGCATCGACGCGCGGGCACTGACGCGTGTCGCGATGTCGGATGTCGGCGTATATGCCGGAGACATGGGCCGTTCTCGCGGCACCCGCCGCTCCGGTGCAAGAGGCTCAGCTGAAGATCCGCGCGCCCGGCGCGATCGTCGAAGCTTCAGGCGAGCTTTCCAAAGTTAACACCGCAACTCGACCGACAGACTCAGGCTCTTGCTCACCCCTATTGAGTGCTCTCCCAACGCGATAGGGCCGCCTTGCCCTACCCGACCGGGCGGTGGACCCGCACCAGAACGTCGGCGCGGCCGGAATGCGCCGGGCGCCCATGTTGATTGATCAGCTCGAAGCGGCGTCCGATGCGCCCCGTGTTGCCCGACGTCCCGAGCGACTTGTCGAGGATCGTGAGACGAAGATGCAAGGTGTCGCCGATATAGACTGGTTCGAGAAACTTCCATTCCGCCACGTCGAGCAGGGCCACCGCGCTGTCCTCGAAAATCCCGAGCGTATGCATCAGACCGATCCCCAGACCGATGCCGAACGCCCCGTGCATCAGTCGCTGGCCGAACTTCGTCGTCTTGGCGAATTCCGCGTCATTGTGCACCGGGTTCCAGTCCCCGGTGAGCATCGAGAACATCTGAAGGTCGGTCTCCGTCATCGTCCGGCCCTGACTGACAAAAACCTGTCCGGGCTCGAAGTCGCCGTAGAACATCGAGTGGCTCATGCGCTCTCTCCTGCGAGGCGGGCTTCGGCCATATCGCGCAGCCGCGCCTTCTGGATCTTCAGTCCGTTGGCGCTCTCGGTCGTCGGGAAGGCCTCGACCGGGACGATCATCAGCGGCACCTTGTAATGGGCAAGCCGGGCGTTGACATGCGCCAGCACCGCCTCGGGATCGGGGGCGTCCCCCTCCTCCGGCAGGATGAACGCCACGGGCCGGGTCCTGCTCTCATGGGCGACCCCCACCACCTGCGCCTTGGCAACGCCATCGGCGGTCTCGATCACCTCCTCGATCTCGGCGGGATCGGTCAGGAAGCCCGACAGGCGGATGAAGTCGCCGTTGCGTGCGAGGTAGACGAAGCTGCCGTCGCCGCGCAGTTGGCCGACATCGCCGGAGCGAAAGAACCCCTCGGCGTCGATCGCCCGCGCGGTGGCCTCGGGGTTGCGATAGTAGCCCGAGAAGTTGGTGTCGGCCCGGATCTCGAGCACCCCGCTCTCGCCATCGGCGCAAAGCGCACCGGTCTCGGGATCGCGCACCCGGATCTCGGCCCCCGGGCCGGCCGCATATCCGCCCCCCTGAAGCCGCTGTGCAATCGGCGCCGTGGTCGACTGGATGGCGAAGATCGCGTTGACCTCGGAGGCGCCATAGACCCCGACCAGCGGCAGCCCGGCCTCGGCCATTTCTTGCAACGCACCGCCAAGCCCCGGGGTAAACGAGGCGTAGCCGCAGAGCCGCGCCCGGCTCAGTGCCACGCGATCCGCCTGCCACATCTGGCGAAACATCTCGTCCGAGCCACAGAAATGGGTGATCCCGGCGCGCCGACAGATCTCCAGGGCAGGGCCGACCTTGAAGGCCGACATCAGGTGGATCGGCGCCCCGCCCGCGAGTGCCGCGAAGCTCGGATTGAGGCCGAAGACGCCGCAGAACGGCATCGCCGCGAGATAGGCCGCGCCCTCGCCATCGAAGCCGTAGGCGCGGGCCGAGTTGCGCGCGTGGCGGGCGAGACTGGCCTGCGTGTGCAGCACAAGCTTGGGTTTCGAGGTCGTTCCTGACGTGGTGAAGAGCAGCACGGGATCGGAGGCGCGCGCGCCCTGCGACGGCAGCGGCTCGAGATCGTCGAAGGCGCAATGCGCCACCTCCAGTCCCAGAACCGGCGCAAGCTCTCCGCTGCCGATGGCGGCGAGCGCCGCGAGTTCCGGCAGGGTCTCGCGGTCGAGCTCGGCGATCATGGCATGAAAATCCGCGTGGCGGTCGGCGCTTTCGAAGATCAGCAGCCGCGCACCGGAGCTTGCGAGGATGTGGTGCAGCTCGGCGCTGCGGTAGCGTGTGTTGACCGCGGCGACGATGGCACCAATCCGCGCCGCGCCAAAGAGCAGCGCAAGCCATTGCGGGCGGTTCGAGAGCCAGATCGCGACGACATCCCCTGCCCCGATGCCCTGCCGCTGCAGCCACGCGGCCGCCTGCCCCACCATGCGCTCGAAGGCGTCGGGCAAGATTTCGAGGCCGTCCCCGGTCACCAGCACCGGACGCACCTCTGCGCGCGCCAGCCGTTCGGCGATCAGCCCGTCGAAGGTCGGATCGTCCTGCATCAGTAGAGCTCCATCAGCTTTTCGTTGTCCGAGAGTTCATCCGGACCGCCCTCCCAGATCATCTGCCCGGATTTCATCACCACCGCGCGGTCCGAGATCTTGAGAGCTTCGCGCACGTTCTGCTCGACCAGCAGGATCGACAGCCCCTCGCGCTGCTGCAACGTCCGGATCGGCGCCAGCAGGTCCTGGAAGAGCTTCGGCGCAAGCCCGATCGAGGGCTCGTCCATCAGCAGGATCTGCGGCCGCGACAACAGCGCCCGCCCGATCGAGACCATCTGCTGCTGCCCGCCGGACAGGGTCGAGGCTGGGCGATGCATGAATTCACGGATCACCGGCAGGATGCCCAGCACCCAGTCGACGCGCTCCGCGCGCTCGGCCTTCGGCACCCCGGTTGCGTGCATCCCCAGCGCAAAGATCTCGGTCACAGTGAGCGAGGGGAAGACCCCGCGCCCCTCGGGCACCATGGCAACGCCCATCTCCGCAATCTCGCGCGGGGAGCGCCCCGAGACGGGCTCGCCATTGATCCGGACCTCGCCTGCCTCGGGCGCCATCAGCCCGAACATGGTCTTGAGCAGTGTCGACTTGCCAGCGCCGTTGTGGCCGATGAGGCAGAGAACCTCGGCCGGTTGCAGCGCAACGTCGATGCCGGTGATAACGGGCCGGCCGCCATATCCGGCGGCGACCTGACGGGTTTCAAGAACGGCACTCATTCCCGGTCTCCGAAATAGATCTTTGCCAGTTCGGGATCATTCATCACGGTGTGCGGATCCCCATCCGCAAGCAGACGCCCGCGGTCGAGAAAGGCGATCCGGTCCGAGATCCCGATGACGATGTCGAGGTTGTGTTCGATGATGCAGACGGTGACGCCTTCGGCCACGTCCTCACGCAGGATGGCCAGGAAGCGCTCGTAGGAGTTCGGGTCGAGACCCGAGGCCGGCTCGTCAAGCAGCCAGAGCTTCGCCTCGGTCGCCATGATCCGCGCCATCGACAGGAACTTGCGCTCGGCATAGGCCAGATCAATGGCCCGCGTGTTGCGCTTATCGGCAAGGCAAGTGCGCTCGAGCACGCGCTCGATCCGCTCGCGTCGCGCGATGCGATGGGCGCGAGAGATCGGCACCGGAAAGGCGCCATGCTCGGTGGCGTTGAGCACGTTCTCCCAGACCGTCATGCCATCGAACAGTCGCAGGTCCTGGTAGGTGCGCCCCACGCCCGCCCGCGCAATGCGGTAGGGCTTCATGCCCGCGGTGTCGCGGCCGAGCCACGTCACCTGCCCGCCGTCGCGGGTCAGGTTTCCTGTGATGAGGTTGAAGAAGGTGGTCTTGCCGGCGCCGTTGGGCCCGACCAGCGTGGTGACGATCCCGGCGCGCAGATCCATCGAGACATCATCCACGGCCTTCACGCCGCCAAAGCTCTTGTCGAGGTTGCGGATCTGCATCAGCGGCTCATCGTTTGCGGACGCTGTCATGTTCATGCCTTGGCCCTCCGTCCCACGATGCCGCCGGGGCGGAAGATCATCAGCAAGGTCATGCCGAGCCCGTAGATGATCTGCTGCAGCGCACCGATCTCGGTCTGCGGCAGGAAGTCGAACCACGAGATCAGCGAGGGCAGCAGCATCAGCAGCGCCGCGCCCACGATAGGCCCGGCCACGGTGCCGGTGCCGCCGATGATGACCATCGCCATCACCAGGACCGAGGCGTCGAGCGTGAAGCTTTCGACATTTATGAAGCTCAGATAGCTGGCGTAGAGCGCTCCGGCGACCGCGGCGAGCGCCGCCGAGATCACCACCGAGATGGTCTTGATCATCGGCACGTTCTTCCCGAACGAGGCGGCGGCGCTTTCGCTGTCATGAATGGCGCGGAGGTTGCGCCCGAAGCTCGAGTGAACCAGCGCGTTGATCAGTGCCATGACGATGATCAGCGCGACCACCGACAGGATGGCGAAATGCGCCGGCTTGAACACCTCGATGCCGAACACGTTCGCCGGCGGGATCGCCAGCACGCCGCCGATGCCGCCCGTGAAGCTTTTCCATTCCGAGAAGATCGTCACGGCAAGCACCTGCAGCCCCAGCGAGGCGGCAACGAAATACTCGCCGCGCACCCTCAGCGCCGGCAGCGCCAGCAAAAGCGACAGCGCCGCCGAGGCCATCATCGCCGCCGGGATGGTAAGCAGGATCGACGGATGCACGTTTTGCGCCACCCACGCCGAGGTGTAGGCCCCCAGCCCGAAGAAGACCGCATGTGCGAGCGAGTAGATCCCGGCATAGCCCATGATGAAGTTGAGCGTGACCGCGAGGATCGCGTAGATCGCGATCAGGTTCACGAGGTTGAAGATATAGGCTTCCATCTGGCTCCCCCTCAGTGCGCCGTCGCCCGGCCAAGCAGGCCCGCGGGTCGGATGATGATGAAGGCGAAGAGGATCGCGAAGGTCACCGCCTCGGTCCACTGGCTGTCTACCACCAGCAGCGCGAGGCTCTCGGCGAGGCCCAGCAGCAGACCCGCCAGCATGGTGCCCGACACCGACCCGATGCCGCCGACGATGGTCGCCGCGAGCGAGATCAGCATCACGTGGTGGCCGATCGCCGGGTTGAGCCCGGTGGTCGCCGAGGTGATGATCGCCGCCGGCACCACCAGAACCGACCCCACGGCAAAGGCGGTCGCCGCGATCATCCGCGGGTTCAGCCCGAAGGTGCGCACCAGCTCGGGGTTGTCGGCCAGCGCCCGCAGCGCCATGCCGGTATGGGTGCGCCGCAGGAAGAACTGCAACGCACCCAGGAAGATCGCCGTGCACAGGATGGCGATCCAGGCCAGCGGCGAAACATAAACCCCCGGGATCATCTCGACCGAACGTGAAAGCGGCGTGTTCACCGTCACGAAGCCGCGCCCGAACACCATGCCGATCAGGTTCTGCACCACGATGCCGACCCCGAAGGAGGCGACGAACACGGTGAAGAATGACCCCTCGTGGCGCTGGATCGGCGCGTAGACCAGACGGTCGAGCAGCACCCCGAAGGCGACCGCGCCCAGTCCCGCGGCGGCGATGCTCGGGAGCAGGCCGAGCCCCGCTCCGAACACGCCATAGAAGAAATAGGCCGCGATGACGAAGGTGGCGCCATGCGCGAAGTGGAAGATCCGCGTCGATCCGAAGATCAGCGAGAACCCCACCGCGGTGAGCGCATAGAGCGCGCCCGTCTGCAGCCCGGTGATGGCCAGTTGGATCGCCAGCATGTCGCCTACCTCAGTCGAAGGTCACGGAGGTCAGGGCATGGGCGGCGCCGTCGCGGATCTCTTTCACCTGGATCGGGAAGAGCAGCGTGCCGTTGTCCTGAAAGGAGACGGTGCCGCCGACCAGATCGAAGCTCTCGGTGGCGCGCCGCGCCTCGAGCAGGGCCTCGCCGGTCACCTCTCCACCTTCAGCCTCGATTGCAGCCGCAAGCGCGCCGTAGACAAGAACGGCGTTGTAATAGTTGACATTGTAAGCGGTGGGCGCGCGATCAAACTTGGCGGTGTAGTCCTCCACGAACCGCTTCGTCACCGCGTCTTCGCTGTCGAAATCGACGCCCTGCCCGGTGATGATCATGCCCTCGGATTCCGGCAGCGCGAGTGCGTCGGGCACGGCGTAGCCTGAATAGGCCACGAGCTGGGCATCGACCCCGTTGTCGCGCAGTTGCTTGACGATCTGGAGCTGTTGGTTGCCGTAGCTCGCGACATAGACCACGTCGGCCCCGGAGGCGCGCACCTGCGCCGCAACCCCGGAGAACTGTTGCGCCGTGGTCGGCACCGAGAAGCTGTCGACGAGCTCGCCGCCCACTTCCGGCAGGATCGTTTCGAGTTCCTCGTGCATGGCGTCGCCCAGCGGATCGTCGACATAGACCAGCGCAAAGCTCTTCAGGCCACGCTCCTCGACAAGGAACGGCACCACCGCGCGCATCTCGAGATTGGCGAGGGGGATGACGTTCCAGAAGTAATCGCCGAGCTCGGCGAGGTCCGGCCCCACGCCGCCACCGTTCACCCCGACGACCGAGTTGCGGGTGGCCAGCGTCGAGATCGCCTTCGAGACGCCGGTGAAAGCGGAAAGCGTGTAGGGCACGCCGGTCACGTTCACCAGCTTCGTCATCGCGACGACCGCAGGCTGCGGCAGGGCCTGGCTGTCCTCATAGGCAATCGACAGCGGCCCCGAGAGCACCCCGTCGGCGTTGATGTGCTCGACGGCAAGGTCAGCCCCCGACATGAAAACATCGCCGTAGACGGCGTTCGTTCCCGAGAGCGGGAAAATCGCGCCAATGGTGTGCTCCTCGGCCGCGGCGGGCATCGCAAGACAGGCAAGCGAAACAATCGCGCCTGCAAGGGTGAAACGTCTGGTCATCGTGATCCTCCTCTCCGGCCCCGCTTTCCTGACGGGGCGATTGGGCGGGGATCAGTCTCCCCGGCCCGCTGCCGCGCAATTGCGCGTCGGGTCAAACCTTCGAACAGGCTTTGACGTCATGCGCAGGGCCAAGGCCTCGCGCGATGTCGCGTGTGCGTCGCCGGTCCCGCAAAGCTAGGCTTGCGGGCGCAACCACGCGCAAAATGCAAATGGCTGTTTGTGTTAGATTGTCCTCCCTGGCAGGCGCGCCGATCTCGATTTCGGATGTCGTTTCCGATCAAGTGGCAACCCCTGCGCGAATCCGTTCTACATAAAGAATGGCATTTCACCAAGAGAAGATTTCGTGATTAACCCACGCGCACGCGTTGCGGAAAGCCCTGGAAACAGACCCGAAGTCGGGTGATGGCCTAGGACCCGACCACGCAGCTTGCCCCCGCGCCAGATGCTCGAGGGGCGCGCCCGGCTCTGAAGGCAGAGACGGTCGGCGCTCTGGCGGCACCACGGCAGGGTGCCGCGTCATGTCCCACACAAGCAGGGCGATCCGGGGTTTGAGCGCCCAAGGTGAGCGCCCAAGGAAGGCTCAGGGCAGGTTTTCGCTGAAATAGATGTCGAGCTTCAGAGGCCGGGCGGTGGTGGCGGGGTCATTCAGGCACGCCACCGCCCGGTCGAGCAACGTGTCCGGATCCTGATCGAAGATCGCGTCCATCGTGCCCTCGAGCACCGCCTTCCTCGTGTCCTGCGTCAGGCCATGGCCGATGAAGATCACATCCTGCCGGCCCTGCTCTCGCAGCGCCCGGGTGATGCCGCCGGAGGAGCCCCCGACGTTGTAGATCCCGACCAGATCGGGCACCTGATCGAGCAGGGCGAGCGTGTGCCGGTAGTTCTCGGCGGCGTCATCATGCCCCTCGCGCATGCCGTGGACGCGCATTTGGGGAAACAGCTCTTCCTGGATGCTGAGAAAGCCCGCCTCGCGCTCGGAATGGGCGCGGTAGTGCCGCGAGCCCGCCACCAGCGCGACGGCCCCTGCCCTGCCGCCCGAGAGCCGGCCGATCAGCAGGCCCGCCGTGCGCCCCACCGCGCGATTGTCGAGCCCGACATGCGGTATCCCCGGAACCGAGCCGAGATCCGAGACGATCGACACGAGACGCGTGCCCGTGGCAGCCACCTCCGCCGCGGCCTCGCGCACCACCGGATGCTCGATGGCGAAAAAGGCGATGCCGTCGGCCCAGCCGGCATTCCGGCGCAGCGCCTCGGCCAGTGCCTGCGCGCTGAAGCTCTCGATGAAGAAACAGCGCAACGCCGGCCCGTCCGCGCCGGTGCGCTCGAGCCGCGCGCGCAGACGCTCTCCCAGCAGCCGGAGATAGGGGTTCGAGCCCGCCGGCAGCAACACGACGATATTGAGCGGACGCGCGTTGCCGAGCCGCGCCTCCTCGGTCTCGCTCAGGAAGCCAAGCTCACGCGCCGCTTCGAGCACCCGCTGCCGGGTGCGCTCCTTCACCCCCTTGCGGCGGTTCAGCACCCGGTCAACGGTGGCCAATGACACGCCGGCCCGCGCCGCCACGTCGGCCTGCTGCGGCCGCTCGCTCGCGGGATGTTCGCCGCCTGAGCCCATCAATAAACCTCAAAACCCATCATCTTATTTGCTTTGACTGATGCTGGTGCAAAACGATAGCTTTCGTCAATAGCTACCCATCTGATGTAAAACTTGCGGACACATCGCGGGATACACATCAAAAAGCATCAAAACTTCAGGGAGGAGATCAGATGCAGACCACCAAGGGACTGTCCCGTCGCAGCCTGCTGCTCACCGGCGCCGGAGCGCTTGCGACGCCGTTCATCGCGCGCCCGGCCTTTGCCGCCAGAAGCCTGCGGTATGGCCACAACAACGAGGTCGCGTCGGTCGCCGGCGCGCAGGCCGACTGGTTCGCTGAGGCGCTCGGGCAGAGCTCGGGCGGCGATATCTCGGTGCAGGTCTTCCCGAACAGCCAGCTCGGCAAGCTGCAGGAGCTCGCCGAGGCCGTCTCGCTCGGCACCATCGCCTTCTCGCACAACACGGCGGGTGCGCTCGGCTCGCTCTACCAGCCGTTCGCGGCGCTCGACACGCCCTATCTCTACCGCGACGTCGACCACCTGATGAAGGTGACCGACGTGGACAGCCCGGTGATGCAGGAGCTCAACGAGGGGCTGATCGCCGCGGCCAACGTGCGCGTCATCTATGCGCACTATTTCGGCCGCCGGAACCTGACCTGCAACAAGGCGGTGATGTCGCCCGAGGACCTCGCGGGCACCAAGATCCGCGCCGTGCCGTTCCCGATCTACACCACCGCGGTCGAGGGCATGGGCGCCGTCGCCGTGCCGGTCGACTGGTCCGAAGTGCCGACCGCACTCGCCACCGGCGTCGTGCAGGGACAGGAGAACCCGGTCAACGTGGTGCTCAACGTCAAGCTCTACGAGGTGCAGTCGCACCTCATGCTGACCGGCCACATGTCGAACGCCGAGGTCGTCGTGATGAACGAGGACACCTGGCAGGGCATGTCGGGCGCCGAGCAGGACGCGGTGCGCGAAGCCGCGCAGCAGACCCGCGAGAAGGCCACCAAGGCAATCCTCGACAACGAGGAGACCGAGACCCAGAAGCTGCGCGATCTCGGCATGACCGTGATCGGTGCCGAGGACGGGCTCGATCTCGAGGCCTTCCGCGCCTCGGTCAGCGCGCTGGTGGACGAGCGCTTTGGCGGCGAATACGGCGACCTCTACGCCAAGATCGCGGCGGTCGGCTGATGCCGGGCACGCCCCCGACCAAAGCCACGGGCCGCGCGGTTCTCGCGCGGCTCACCAACGCGGGCATCTGGCTCGGCATGGCGCTTCTGGCGCTGATGGCCACGCTCGTGGTGCTGCAGGTGGCGGCGCGCAACTTCCTCGACCTGGGCCTGCCCTGGGCGGACGAACTGGCGCGCTTCGCCTGCATCGGCCTGGTGTTCGTCTCGGTCCCCGCGCTTGCGGGCCGGCAGGTCATGGTCGCGGTGACCATGCTGCCGGACATGTCGAAGCCCGGACCGCGCCGCGCCATGGTGCTTGTGGCCGACCTCGCCACGCTTGCCTTCGCCGGTCTGATGCTCTGGAGCTTTGCCGAGTTCCTGCCGCGCGCCGGCAAGTTCCTGACCCCGGCGCTGCGGGTGCCGAACTGGGTCTATTACAGCCTCGCGCTGACCGGCAGCCTCCTGCTCTTTGCGGTGGCCCTTCACCGGCTGCTCGGCGCCCTGCGCCGCCGCGACCCGAGCGCCGACTATCACGATCCCCGCGACGAGACCGGACAACCCACATGAGCCTGATCCTTCTGAGCATTTTCGCCGTGCTGCTTGCACTCGGCGCACCGATCGCCGTGTGCCTCGGCCTTTCGGCCGCCGTGGTCATCGTCACCGAAGGGCTGCCGGTCTCGGTGCTGGCCCAGCGCAGCCTGAACGCGCTCGACAGCTCTCCGCTGCTGGCGGTGCCGCTGTTCATCTTCGCCGCGGCGCTGCTCAACGCAACCGGCGTCACCACGCATCTCTTCGATCTCGTGCGGATGCTCTTCGGCCGCATCCGGGGCGCGGTGGCGCAGGTCAGCGTCTTCGTCTCGCTGATCTTTTCGGGCGTTTCGGGCGCGGCGCTGGCCGATATCGGTGCGCTCGGCGCGATCCAGATCAACCAGATGACCGCGCAGGGCTACCGCAAGGAGTTTGCCGCCGGTCTCACCGTCGCCGCCGCCACCATCGGGCCGATCTTCCCGCCCTCGATCCCGATCATCATCTACGCCTCGGTCGCCAATGTCTCGGCGGTGAAGCTGCTGCTGGCGGGCATCGTCCCCGCGCTGCTGCTGACCGCGCTGCTGATGGTGCAGGTGGCGATCATCGCCCGGGTCAAGGGCCTGCCGCGCGACGAAGTCAGCGCCAAACCGCGCGAGATCGCGCAGAAAGCGGTGATCTCGTTCCCCGCGCTGATGGCGCCCGTGCTGCTCATCGGCGGCCTGATGAGCGGCTATTTCGGCCCCACCGAGGTGGCGGGCGTCACGGTGGCCTACGCGCTATTCATCGGCTTCACGATCTATCGCAGCCTGAGCGGCCGCGCCGTGATCGGCGCCCTGCGCGAGACCGTCGAGGCCAGCGCCAACATCCTCTTCGTCGTCGCCACCGCCGCGCTCTTTGCCTGGGTCCTGACTCTCGACCAGGTGCCGATGAAGGTCTCGGCGCTGCTGCTTGGCGTCTCGGAGAACCCGGTCGTTCTGCTCCTGCTGGTCAACGTCCTGCTGCTGGTTGTCGGCATGGCGCTGGAGAGCATCGCGGCGATCCTGATCATCGCGCCGATCGTGGCGCCGGCACTGACCGCCGCCGGCGTCGATCCGCTGCAGCTGGGCATCGTCTTCGTGCTGAACCTGATGATCGGTCTGCTGACCCCGCCCGTGGGCATGAGCCTCTACATGATCTCGATCATCTCGCGCATGCCGATCACCCAGGTGATCGCCGGGGTGATGCCGTTCTTCATCCCGCTGCTGCTGTCCCTGCTCGTGGTCTCCGCCGTCCCGGCGCTGTCCACATGGCTCCCCGAAACCCTGATGAACTGAGGTTCCCAATGAGCACCCTTCTTGGCCCCATCCGCCAGCTCGGCTACGTCGTCGACGATATCGAGGCGGGCATGAAATACTGGTCCGAGACCATGGGCGTCGGCCCGTGGTTCTACAATCCGCAGGTTCCGATCGAGGACTATCTCTACGATGGCCAAAGCTACCAGCCGCACAACTCGGTCGCGCTGGCCAATTCCGGCGCCATGCAGGTCGAGCTGATCCAGACCCGCAACGACGTTCCCTCGATGTATCGCGACTACATGCAGAAAGGACTTCGCGGGTTGCAGCACGTGGCCTTCTGGACGACGGATTACGAGACCGACCTGCAACGGATGCTGGAGCGCGGCTTCACCGTGAAGATGTCGGGCTGCGTCGGCCAGAACGGGCGCTTCGCCTATTTCGCCGAGGAGCATCACCCCGGCACCTGCATCGAACTTTCCGAGGTGCTGGGCCCCAAGGGCACCATGTTCGACATGATCCGCACCGCCTCCGAGGGCTGGGACGGCTCGGACCCTGTGCGCCCCTTCCCCGACCTGAGCAAGCTCTGAGGCCGGCATGGAACGGATCATCGCCGAATACCTGCTCGAAACCCCCTACCCGCTCGCCGACGTGGCGGCGATGATGGCGGGCGAGCAAAGCTCGGGCACCTTCGTGCGCGTCGCCGGAGAAACCGAAGAGCTGCGCGCCCGCGCCGCCGCCGAGGTGCTCTCGATCGAAGAGCTGGACCACGCGGATGCCCCGACGCTGCACTCGGCCTACATCGCGCGCAAGCAGCCTGCCGGGCCGTTCCGCCGCGCCCGCATCCGCATCGCCTTTCCGACCGGCAATATCGGGCGAAACCTGCCGACGCTGGCGGCGACAGTGTCGGGCAACCTCTTCGATATCGGTGAGATCACCGGGCTGAAGCTGCTCTCGCTCGAGATCCCGGCGGCCTATCGGACGCGTTTTGAACTCCCGGCACAGGGCATCGCCGGCACGCGCGAAAGCCTCGGCGTGACCGACACACCGATCTTCGGCACGATCATCAAGCCCAATGTCGGGATGCGACCGGACGACATCGCGGCGCTGGTCGATCAGCTTTGCGCCGCGGGCGTCGACTTCATCAAGGATGACGAGGTTTGCGCCAACCCCGACATCGCGCCGCTGGCCGAGCGGGTGCCCGCCGTGATGGCGGTGATCCGCAAGTGGCAGGAGCGCACCGGGCGCAAGGTGATGATGGCGTTCAACATCACCGACGAGACCGACGCCATGCGCCGCCATGCCGATCTGGTGGCGCGCGAGGGCGGCTCCTGCGTCATGGCCAGCCTCAACTGGTGCGGCCTCTCGGGCATGGAAAGCCTGCGCACCCACACCCCGCTTGCGATCCACGCCCATCGCAACGGCTTTGGCGCCATGAGCCGCCATCCGCTGCTTGGGATGGGATTTCAGGCGTATCACGCGCTGTTCCGGCTGACGGGGATCGACCACATGCACGTGCACGGCATCGGCGGCAAGTTCGTCGACACCGCCGAGGAAGTCACCGACGCCGCCCGCGCCTGCCTCGCAGCGCTCAGCAAGGACGGCCCCGATGACCGGGTCATGCCCGCGTTTTCATCGGGCCAGTGGGCTGGCACCCTGCCGCAGACGCTGGCGGCGGCGCAGTCCTCCGACCTGATGTTCATGTGTGGTGGCGGCATCCTCGCCCACCCGCAGGGGCCGGACGCAGGCATCGCCTCGCTGCGCGAGGCATATGAGGTGCTCCGCTCGGGGGGAACGCTGGCCGAGGGTGCGGCCGACCGCCCGGCGCTGGCCGCAGCGCTCGACTTCTTCGGGTCGCCCTGAGATGGGCGCGCGGATCGTCTTCATCGGCGACGACTTCACCGGCGCGTCGGACAGCCTCGCGACCTATGAACGGGCCGGTATGCGCGCCCGCATGGTGCTGGGTGCCGCAGGCAGCGACGGGCTCGAGGCGCTCGGCCTGCCCACGGATCTGCGCTCTCTGGCGCCCGCGCGCGCCCGGGACGAGATCGCCCGCCTCTGGCCACGGGTCGCGGCGGAGGCGCCGCAGGTGATCCACTTCAAGGTCTGCTCGACCTTCGACTCCGCGCCCGAGGTGGGGTCGATCGGCGCCGTGACGCAGGAGTTAACGGACCGCTTCTCGCCGGATGTGGTGGCGGTGATCGGCGGCCAGCCGAGCCTTGGTCGCCATTGCGCCTTCGGCACGCTCTTTGCCCGCGGACCCGACGGCGAGACCCATCGTATCGACCGCCATCCGATCATGAGCCGGCACCCGGTGACCCCGATGCGGGAGGCCGACCTGCGCCGACACCTTGCCGCGCAGGGACTGGACGGGCTCGCCCTGATCTCGGTCTCGGATCTCCGCACCCCGGAGGACGTGGCAAAGACCCTGCGCGCCGGTCCGGCCCTGATCGACGCCACCCATGCGGACGACCTTCCAAGGATCGCCGAAGCCCTGCGCCTCGCCGGTGGACGGCAGCTTCTGGTTGGCGCAAGTTCCGTCGCCGAAATCCTCGGCGCCGGGACGCATCGGGAGCCCTCCAATGCGGTGCTCCCTCCTGCCTCGAACAACATTTTGCTCTTCGCCGGCAGCCGCTCGCAGACCACGGCGACGCAAGTCGCCGAAGCCAGCAGCTACACGAAGCTGGCCCTCACGCCCGAGGCCCTGCGGTCGGGGGCCTTGATCCCACCGGCCCGGGAGCTTCTGAGCGCCGGCACACCGACGCTCGTGCATCTCTTGCCCGAAGCCGATTACGGGCTCTCCCCCGATGCGCTGGCCGACCAATGCGCCGCCTTCGTCGCAGCTTTGCTGGACCGCGCCGAGGTCGGGCATCTGGGCCTTGCCGGCGGCGACACCTCGAGCCGCATTTGCGCACAGCTCGGGTTCGACGCACTCGCTTTCGAACACACGCTTGCCCCGGGCGTCTGCATCTGCGTCGCCAGCCACGCCGCTCCGCAAAGGGATCGCATGCGGGTGATGCTCAAGGGCGGGCAGATGGGACCGCGGGACCTCTTCGACGCCTTCGAAGCGCGGCGCTTCCACGGCTGCTCGGCGTAAGGGCGGCCGCTCCAACGACATTCTGCCCACCCTGTCGGCCTGCTTGCAGCCATACCGGTCAGAGCCGCGTTGCCTGCCGGGAAGCGGGAAGCGGGAAGCGGGAAACGGGAAAACCGGAGCGCTTCGCAGGGAAAACCAGACACCCTAATGCGTCGACCTCTCAGTTTTGTGACGCAAGATGACAGACCGATGACAGCTTCCTGAAATTCCCTTAAACATATGAAATATTTGTAAATAATCGCATTTCACCTTCACGGTTGCAATGGGTCCATGCCAACTGCCGCGGAAATGACTCTTTTCAATTGTGCATGATCACAGGGTGAGCAAGACAATGGCTTTCGACCTTCGTATTTCCGAGATCTTCTCGGGCCAAAGCGGCAGCGACCTGACCTCCGACTGGTTCGAGATCACGAACATCGGCACGACCGCCTGGGTGCAGGGCGTGGATGCCGACCTGTTCTACGACGACGAGTCCGAGGATGCGACGACGGCGGATGCCATCACCGGGCTGACCGCCATCGCGCCGGGCGAGTCGGTGATCGTTCTGGTCGACAGCACCGATATTGCAGCCTTCGAGGCCGCCTGGGGCGACGTGCGCGACCTCAGCAACGTACAGATCGGCACCATCGACAGCGCGGCCGGTCTTGGCGGCGGCGGTGACGCGGTCACCCTGTTTGCCGACCGCGCGGGCGACGGTGTGGATGCAGGGGACGTGATCGACAGCGCCGCCTACCCCGACACCGATGCCAATGACGGCCAGACCTGGGATGTCGCCGCCCAGGCCTTCTCGCAGGCCGGCGTCGACGGCGCCGTGGCCACCAACGCCATGGGCGGAGACGCGGCGAATGTTCCCAACGTGGGCTCGCCCGGCTCCGTGGCGAACGCCGACGCGCTGGCGCCTGCGGCGCCCGGTGATGCCGACTTCACCCTCGAGCTGCTGCACTTCACCGACCAGGAGGCCGCCGCCGCGGCCGTGGTCGACGCACCGAACCTCTCCGCCGTGTTGAACGCGCTGCGCGCCGAAGATCTCGGCGAGGACGGCCTTGCCGACAACACCCTGGTGCTGTCCTCGGGCGACGCGATCATCCCCGGCCTGTTCTTCGACGCCTCCGAGGCGGTGTTCGGCTCGGCCGGCATCGCCGACATCCAGATCCAGAACGAGCTGGGCGTGCAGGCCATCGCGCTTGGCAACCACGAGTTCGACTACGGCACCGAGCTGCTCGCGAGCCTGATCGACGGCTCCGCCGAGGGTGACTTCTCGGCTCTCACCGGCTCCACGCTGGAAGGTCTCGACTTCACCGGCACCGACATGCCCTACCTCTCGACCAACCTGGACTTTTCGACCGACGCCAACATGGCGGGGCTGGTCACCGAGGGCGGCCAGGCACCGCAGGCCAACGTGGTCTCCTCCTCGACGGTCATCGACAGCAATGGCGAGATGATCGGCGTGGTCGGCGCCACCACCCCGACGCTCGCCACGATCTCGAGCCCCGGCGACGTGACGGTCAATCCCGCATGGGCCAGCGGCACGCCCACCGACGCCGAGCTCGACGCGCTGGCCGCCGAGATCCAGTCCGAGGTCGACACCCTGCTTGAGGCCAACCCGGAGATGAACAAGGTGGTTCTGCTGGCGCACATGCAGCAGATCAGCATCGAGCTCGACCTGGCCGAGCGTCTGACCGATGTCGACATCATCGTTGCGGGCGGCTCCAACACCCGCCTCTTTGACGACGACGACACGCCCCGCGCCGGTGACAGCGATCAGGGCCAGTACCCGCTCTTCGTCGAGAACGCCGGCGGGACCAACACCGCGGTGGTCAACACCGACGGCTCCTACAAGTATGTCGGCCGCCTCGTCATCGACTTCGACGCCGACGGCAACATCATTGCCGAAAGCTACGACGAGACCATCTCGGGCGCCTATGCCACCGATGAGGCAGGTGTCGCCGCGTTGGAGGCCGAGGGCCTGATCGATCCCGAGATCCAGGACATCGCCGACGCCATCGAGGCGCAGATTGTCGCCACCGAAAGCAACGTCTTCGGTGTCTCCGAGGTGTTCCTGAACGGCAACCGCACCGGCACCGGCGCGGTTGACGATCCCGACGGCGTCCGCACCCAGGAAACCAATCTCGGCAACCTCACCGCGGATGCCAACCTCGCCGCGGCCAAGGCGGTGGACGAGACGGTGGTGGTCTCGATCAAGAACGGCGGCGGCATCCGCGCCTCGATCGGCGAGACCATCGTTCCCGCCGCCGGCACCGAAGCGGTGCGCAGCGCCAACTCCGAGGTGACCGACGGCGACGGCAACGTGGTCAAGCCCGAGGGCGGCATCAGCCAGAATGACATCCAGGCGGCGCTGGCCTTCAACAACGGCCTGTCGCTGGTCACCGTCACCCGTCAGGAGCTGATCAACGTGCTCGAGCACGCGCTTGGCGACATCGGCGGCGGACGCTTCCCGCAGGTCTCGGGCCTGCAGTTCTCCTACGATGCCGACAACGAGGCCGGGTCGCGGGTCGTTGACGCCAGCATCGTCGACCCCGAGACCGGTGAGGTGATCGCCGAGCTGATGTCCGACGGCGCTCTGGTGGGCGACGCGAGCGAGGGCTTCCGCATCGTGACGCTGAACTACCTTGCGGGAGGCGGCGACGGCTACCCGTTCGACGCACTTGCGGCCGCCGACCGGGTCGACCTTTATGATCTCGACGGCGACGGCGAGAATGACGGCGCAACCGGCGATGCGACCTTTGCCGATGACGGCACCGAGCAGGACGCGCTGGCCGAGTATCTCGACGACGTCTACAACCCTGCCAACGGCGGCACCGCTTACGCGGAAGAAGACACCGGCCTCGCCGGCGACACCCGGATCATCGATGTGGACGCGGTCGACAGCGCGCCGCAAGGCCCCGTCGCCACCGAGCAGCTGACCTTCATCCGCAGCGAGCTGAGCGTCGGCTCCGAGAGCGGCGCCGAGATCCCCGCCTTCGATCCGACCACCAACAAGATCTTCGTGGCCGGTGGCGAGACCTCGGTCGAGATGATAACCCTCGCCTCCGACCTGACCGCCTCGCAGATCGAGACCCTCGACATCGCGGCGCTGGTGCCCGGTGCTTCGGCGGTGACCTCGGTCGACGTCAAGAACGGCGTGCTGGTGGCCGCGGTGCAGGTCGAGGACGCGGACGGCAACCAGACCAACGGTGTCGCCGCCTTCTTCAACACCGCAGATGGCAGCCTGATCACCACCGTCGAAGTGGGCATCGGCCCCGACATGGTCACCTTCACGCCGGACGGCACCAAGGTGCTCACCGCCGATGAAGGCGAGAATGACGATCCGATCGATCCGGCCGGCTCGATCTCGATCATCGACGTGACCCCGGCGGATGCCGCCACCTGGACCGCTGATGTCAACGGCTTCGAGGGCTTCGACGCGGCCACTCTGGACGCGGCGGGCGTGCGCCTGTTCCCGGGCAAGACGCCGGAATTCGATCTCGAGCCCGAGTACATCGCGGTGTCGGCCGACAGCAGCCAGGCCTTCGTGACCCTGCAGGAGGCCAACGCCATCGCCACGGTCGACCTGACCACCGGCGAGATCGTCTCGATCGAGGGGCTCGGCACCGTCGATCACGCGCTGGACGGCAACGAGATCGACACCAACGACGAAGACGGCGTGCTCACCCTCGACACCGCGCCGGTCAAGGGCCTGCGCATGCCCGACGGCCTCACAAGCTTCACCGTCGGCGGTCAGGCCTACTTCATCACCGCCAACGAGGGCGACGCCCGCGACAGCGACGTGCGCCTCGCCGACGTGACCCTCGACGAAACCGCCTTCCCCAACGCCGCCGAGCTTCAGGACAACGCCGTGATGGGCCGCCTGCAGATCTCCGGCATCGACGGCGACACCGACGGTGACGGCGATTACGACGCGCTCTACTCCTACGGTGGCCGCTCGTTCTCGATCTTCGACGCCGAGGGCAACCTCGTCTTCGACAGCGGCTCGGCGCTGGCCGAGATCGCCGACGCGGCGGGCATCTACCCGGATGGCCGCTCGGACAACAAGGGCACCGAGCCCGAGAACGTCACCGTGGGCCAGATCGGCAGCCAGACCTTCGCCTTCGTGGCGCTGGAGCGCGCCAGCGCGGTGGCGGTGTTCGACGTCACCGACCCGACCGACCCGGCCTATGTCAACCTGATCAGCGACGAAGCCGACAGCGAGCCGGAAGGGCTCGAGTTCGTCTCGATGCAGGACAGCCCCTCGGGCAAGCCGCTGCTCATCGTCACCAACGAGGACAGCAAAACCACCGTGGTGCACGAGATCGAGGTCGCCACCCTGCACACCACCATCGGCGACGTGCAGGGCGCGGGCCATGTCTCGGCCTATGTGCGCGGCAGCATGACCGATGCCGAATTCCTCGCCGCCAATGCCGAGGCCTCGGTCTACAACGTCTACTCGGGGCAACAGGTCCGGGTGGAAGGTGTGGTCACCGCGGTCGACGGCAACGGCTTCTACCTGCAGGATCCCACCGGTGACGGCGACGCGGCCACCTCCGACGCGATCTTCGTCTACTCGGGCAGCGAGCCCACCGTGGTGGTCGGCGACAGCGTGGCGGTGACCGGCGAAGTGGCCGAGTACTACCCGGGCGGGTCGGCTTCGGGCAACCTGCCCACCACCCAGCTGGTGAGCCCGCAGATCGAGACCATCGCCGATCTCGGCCCGGTCACGGCCACGATCATCGGCGAAGGCGGGGTGATCCTGCCCGACATGTCGATCGACGACGACAGCTTTGCCGAGTTCGACGTCGACACCGACGGTCTTGATGCCTTCGAGGCCCTCGAGGGCATGCTGGTCACCGCGCAGGACATGGTCGCCGTCAGCGGCACCAACGCCTACAACGAGCTCTTCGCGGTCACCGACATGGGGGCCAACGCCTCGGGCCTGTCCGAGCGCGGCACGCTCAACATCTCGGAGAGCGACTTCAACCCCGAGCGCATCCAGATCGATCCCGATTACGACCTGCTCGATCTCGACCTCTCGGCCATCAACACCGGCGACAGCCTCGGCAACGTCACCGGCGTGATGAACTACGACTACGGCAACTTCCAGATCACCCCGACCGTCGACTTCCTGAGCCAGGTCGTCTCGGCCGGGCTGGAGCCGGAGGTCAGCACCCTGACCGCCGGAGAGGGCGAGCTGCTGATCGCCAGCTACAACGTGCTCAACCTCGATCCGGTGATCGAGGATGAGGCCAACATCCTGCCGGGCACCTACAACGCGGTGGACGACGACCTGGGCGACGGCCGCTTCGACGCGATCGCCAACCAGATCGTCAGCAACCTCAACACGCCCGACATCATCGGCCTGCAGGAGATCCAGGACAACACCGGCGCCGAAGGCACCGATGACGTCACCTCGGCCTCCGACACGCTGCAGCAACTGATCGACAGCATCGCCGCGGCGGGCGGTCCGACCTACGCCTATATCGACAACACCTTCATCGCGGACGACACCTCGGGCGGCATCCCCGGTGGCAACATCCGCACCGCCTATCTCTACAACCCCGAGCGCGTCTCGGTGGTCGAGGGAAGCGTGCGGACGATCTCGAGCCAGGACGCGGGCGCGGCCTTCGAGGGCGGGCGCCTCCCGCTGGTGGCAAGCTTCGCCTTCGGCGACGAGGAGGTGACGGTGGTCAACAACCACTTCTCCTCCAAGAGCGGCTCTGCCCCGATCATGGGGATCGATCAGGAGTTCGCCGACCTGCAGGAAGATCCGTCGGTCAACGGTGCGGTCGATGAGCGCCAGGCGCAGAGCGCCGAGGTTCAGGGCTTCGTCGACGAGCTTCTGGCCGAGGACGGCGCCGCCAACGTGGTGGTGCTGGGCGACTTCAACGAGTTCGAGTTCGTCAGCCCGCTGGAGGAGCTCGAGGGATCGGGGCTGGTCAACCTGACCAACTCGCTGCCGGAAGACGAGCGCTACAGCTACAGCTTCCAGGGCAACTCGCAGTCGCTCGACCACATCCTCGTGTCCAACAACCTTGGCCTCGACGCAGAGTTCGACGCGGTGCACGTGAACAGCGAGTTCGCGGTCACCGACGAGAGCGCGTCGGACCACGACCCGGTGCTCGCCAAGGTCAGCCTCGGCAGCAAGAGCTTCGCCGGTGTGACCGAGGGCTTCCAGCGTACCTTCGGCGGCGCCCACAGCTCCGCCGATCTGCTCGTCGACGGTCAGCAGGTCAGCTTCGGCGGCACCACCTTCGGGGTCGACGCGGATCTCGAAACCGGCCGCTTCCTCAGCGCCTCTGACGGCAACACCACCGAGCTGGCCTTTGTCGGCGATCTGCTCGGCAACGGCGCCGACCTGCGCGAAGCAGAGGAAGTCTCCGAGGACCAGATCAACGGCATCGCCTTCGACGACTACCTCATCGGCAACGGCCAAGCCGATTTCACCATCGAACTGGACAGCTCCGAGGCCGGCTACCACAACTCGCTCGGCTACTACTACTACGACCGCGAGACCGGCACGGCCTCCAACGTCACCATCCTCGAAGCGGATGTGAAATCGCCGGCGGGCGGTGCGAGCTACCAGATCGACAACGTCGACGAGGGGGCCGAACTCGCCTTCTTCGTGGTCCGCGACGGCGAGGATATGGTCGAGGGTCTCAGCGACGAGCTGGTGTTCGACTTCTCCGGTGACAAACCGGTGCTGCAGGACAACGGCGTGGATCTGGATCTCGACATCTACCACTCGCTGGGTGCCGAGTTCAGCGCCGACGATCGCGAGCACTTCCTTTCGGGCGCGGTTGCCGACGGCAGCGGGCTGCGCGTGGGCGTCGAGGACAAGATGAACACCGGAGACGCCGACTATCAGGACGTGGTGTTCCTGGTGTCGCGCGACGAAGACTTCGTGTTCGTCTGATCGGACGGCCTCCGGAGCGTCACGCCGTGACGCTCCGGGGCCCCGATCGATGATCTGTCAGAACGAGATCGGGCCCGGCATGTCGATGCCGGGCCCGTCTTTTATGAACAGGATGCGCCGCGGTGCCGCCGCGCCGGCAAACCGGGCGAGAACCGCTCGAGCGCAGATGCTCTCGGGACAGGCGGTGGCACCGGCCGGATCGCCGAGAGCCCCTCGCCCGCAGTAGGTGTATTGCGTTCTCTGAAGAGTGGGCTGGCCCGCGCCCGCAACGGGCGCGCTGTGCTCAGACGTCGATGCGCGGGGTGCCCTTGGCGTGCGGCGCTTCTGCCGGATCGGCCCAGGTGACGCGCAGGCTGAACACGCAGCGCCCGTCCTCGCGTTCGGCCTTGATGCGCAGGTTCATCAACTCGCCGGTCTCGAGCACCAGTTCATCGTCATCGTCGCTCAACGTCAGCTCACCCTTCGAAAAGCCTTTCGACAGCGACGACAGGAGCGACTTGAGGGTCTTGGCATCCTGCAGCGAGTCATGCCTGAAGCTGGTCTTCGAATTGCCCATGCACGCGGCCTCCGGATCTAGACGAGACGGCCCGGCGCGAAGTGCTTCGCGGTCGGGTGGTCACGGCTGAGACCGATCACATCTCCGGACGGAAAGATCAAGGTCGCGCCCGCGCCGATGCCCTCAAGCCCCTCGAGCCGGCGCGAGGCGCGGTCGAGAGTGATATCGCCCTCGAGATGCAGAAGGCCCCGCTTGGCGCGCAGGTGCTGGCCGCTGTGGTTGTTGACGTGGCCCTGCACGATCATGTGGATGCCGTCGCGGTGCAGCAGCTCGACACCCGTCTGCGTCAGCGTGCAGTCCGAGGCGCGGTATTTGGTCCGCACGAGATTGGCGAGCGGTCCGAAATAGAACCCCAGCGAGGCGGTCTCGGCCTCGGTGCGGTAGCGGGCATTGACCTCCGCCGCGCCACCGCGCACCAGCAGGCGGCACATCTCGTCGCAAAGCCCGGCATGCACGAAGAGCAGCGAGCCGCAGCGGGCCACAACCTCCATCTCGTCGTAGAACCACGCGTAGGCACCGCCGGGAACGAAGAAGATGTCATGGCATTTCAGCACCGCCGCCAGAAGCTCGCGGTGGGACATGCCGACCTTGGCGCGCTCGCGATCGAACTTGCGCAGCTTCTCGTCGAGCTTGGTGATCTCCTTCTTGATCGCCTTGCCGGAAAGCTGCCCGCGCGCCGCCTTGGCAAAGCGCTTTGACCACCCCTTCGAGGGCATCAGGCGGGCGGCACAGGCGGCCTCATCCGGAAGCGCGGCGAGATCGTCGCAGGTGACGAAGCGATCGAAGACCTCGCGCAGGGCGGGCAGGATCTTGCGCCCCATGCGCACGAAGAGATGCTCGCGCAGGGCGCTGCGCGGGCCACGCACCGCATCTACCGCCATGCGCATCCGCAGGTCGTGGTTGCCTGCCAACAGGTCGAACTGTGCCCCCGACGCGCGCAGCGCCGCCAGCGCGTCGAGCAGGTCGAGATTGCTCGGCCCCTTGTCGAGGCTGTCGCCGCCGACGATGATCCGCGCGCTCTGGCCAAACCGCGTCAGCGTGATCGCCCCGCCGTCGCGCCGGATCACTCCGGCAGCCACCAGCGAGCGCAGGAAGCCCTCGGCATCGGCATGGGCGTCGGAGACGAAGATCACCGGCTGTTCGGGCCAGTGCCAACCGCCGTGATCGCGCGCGCGGGCGAGGCAGTCCGAGATCTGAGGCACCGGGCGGTCGAGCCACGGCGCCAGTTCGCGCGGCAGGTCGGAGAGCTGCCCGAGAGGATCGTGAACGGGCGGCAACAGCGGTCCTGCGGCCTCTGTCGACTGGCTGATCTGATCCACTGGCGGCCCTTTCCTGACGGTCCGGCGCTAGTCGATCGGGTCCTCTTTCGGGGTCCTTACCTTCCACGCACCGGCGAAACGGGACCAGCTATCATGGCCCCTGTAACAGAGAAGTAACGCCCGGGCGTGGAACATCGAGAGTTTTGCCAGATCTTCTTTTTCAAGCAGGCCGAGATGATGTGCCGCATGCCGGAACGAGGCGCCGTGGCCCACGTGGACGGTCAGCCGCCCCGCCCCGGCCCCGGCGCTGTCCCGAAGGTGCCCGGCGACGCGCGCGCCGGCCATCATCAAGCTTTCGGCGCCCTCGAGCGGCAGGCGGTAGTCGCTGTCGGATTTCCAGCCCGGGGGCGGTGCCTCGTGGCGCGGATCGTCACGCAGCACCGCCTCGATCTCGGCCACGGTGAGGTTGGCGGCCGAGCCCAGCCCGCGCTCGGCCAGCGCGCCGGTCTCATGGATTTCAGTGATCTCGTGGCCATGCGCGCGCAGCCGGTCGGCGATTTCCGTGGCGGTCTGCCACGCCCGCAGCTGGTGAGAGCAATGGATCACCGGCGCGAGTTGCAGACCGTGCTGGGCGATCATGGCCGCAAGCGCGTCACCGCAGGCCCGGGCCTGCGCCAGGCCCTCGTCGGTCAGCGCATAGGGCTGCCGGGCCGAGGGCGCGCCTTCGCGCTGGTGATAGGCCCCGTGGCGGATGATGGCGTGGTAGCTCTCGGGCATGAGCGGCTCAGACATCGAAGAGCCGGCGCCCCTCGGCTGCGAGCGCGTCGAAATCGACCCGGCCCGAGACCTCGCAGACCCGAACGCCGTCCAGCGCTGCGAGATAAGGCCCCGGCTCCGGCGTGGCGCCGTTGGGCTCGAACCGGCCGTCGGGATGCTGGTAGAATGGCCCCGGGCTCTTCATGATCGCGCCCAGAAGGTCGGGCCGGCTGGCAAGCTCCACCTGCGCCACGCGCGTTGGCTCGACCGCATCACGGGCCCAGTTCAGCACCCAGAAATCGGTCAGCGGCGCGTCGAAGCGCACCCGCCCCGCCCCGTAGACCTCGCTCACGATGAGATCGTGCTTTTCTTCCAGATCCCAGAGCGCGGCGGCGGGCATCGCCTCAAGCTCGGCCCGGCGCGCGGGGCCGAGCATGCTGTGCAGGCGCGGGTTGCCGAGGATGGTGCCCGGGTTGATGCGCGGCTGCTTGGGGATGCCCAGCGCCTGCGGCGGGCGCCCTGCCCTGACCAGCACCCGGTCGTTGGAGAGGAAGGCGGTGCCCTCCAGATCCATCATGCGCAGCATCGAGGTTGACTTGCCGCCGCCCGACAGCCCCGAGATCGCCAGCGTCCGGCCGTGCCCGGTCACCGCCGCCGCGTGGCAAAGCTGCCAGCCGTCGCGCTGGCAGATGTTCAACACCTGCGTGTTGATGAAGTTGATCACCGTGCTGACGTTCTGCTCGAGCGGGCCGAAGGCCACCGCCACGCCCGGCGCCTGCAGGAAGGTCACGCCGCTGCGGACCTTGCGGATCAGGCGCCCGTCGTCGAGCGCATGGATCGCATCCTTGCGCCCGGCCTTGCCGGCCTCGCGCGCCCAGTCCTGCCACTCTGGCTCGGCGGGCAGCGCCTGCCCCGGCAGCAGGTGCACGCGCGTTTCACCCGGCGTGTCGCTCAGTGCGTCTTGGAAATAGCCCACCAGCTCGGCCCGCAGATCTCCGGGACAAAACACGCTGAGGCCCACCGGCCCGACCTTCAGGTGGACCGGCTCTGCCGCCTCGGCCGGTGACAGATCAAGCTGCGAAAGAATGTCCTGCGCCCGGCTCATGCGCGCACCTGTTCCAGCACGTGATCGGCCACCAGCGCGGCGGCGTCGATGCCGCAACCCTCCTGCGCGCCGCGGTAGCCGCCGAAGGCCGAGACCTCGAACACGATCGGCCCGTCCGGGGTCAGCGCGATATCGACGGTGGTGAAGGTCAGCCCGAACGGCGCCTGCGCACGGCGGCCCAGCTCGATCAGCTCGGCGTCGGGCTCGTAGGGCGCGTATTTGCCGCCCGAGTGAATCGTGGTGTTCCAGCTGTCGGTCTGGCTCACCCGCGCATAAGTGCAGATATACTCGCCACCAAGGAAGACCATGCCCAGATCGTGCCCCGAGAGGTCGGCCTTCTTCTGGATATACATCACCGGATTCTCGGCCTTGAAGGCGGCGATCTGCGCCTCGGCATCGGGGGCGTCTGCCTCCAGCAGAACCATGCCGCGCGCCTTGGTCGAGAACAGCGGCTTGAACACCGCCGCCCCGTAGCGCGCCAGAGCCGCGCGCGCCGCCATCTCATCCTCGGTGATGGTGGTCGGCGGCATCGGCGCGCCGGCGGCGTTCAGCGTCACGGTGCAGGCCAGCCGGTCCATCAGGCGCAGGATCGCGGTGGCGGGGCTGAAGATCTTCACGCCCTTGGCCTCGGCCACGCGCAGCATCTCGAGCCGGTCGAGCGCATGCGCGCTGTAGGTCTCGGCCACCTTCTTGATCACCAGACCGTCGAGCGTGCAGAGATCGACACCGTCGCACAGCAGCGTTCCGGCCTCGAGATCCAGCGTCACACGCGCCATGTCGATCACCTGCCGAAAGCCGGTGCGGGCCTCGATCGCATCCGCGAGCGCCTCGGTCGACCATTTTCCGGGGGTTCCGATGACCCCGATCTTGTCAGTCACTGAACAGCATCCTTATGGGCAGTTTGAGCCGCGCTTCCTTGCCCTCGGGCACGGCCAGCGCGGCTTCGAGAATGTAGCGGGCGCGCAGCATCATGCGGCGCGCATGGTTCTTGTCGACGATGAAGCGAGTCGAGCTGGCAAAGCTTCGCGCCAGCCCCAGCGCCAGCCGGTATTCGAAGCTCTTGTCCTTCTGGCGCCGGGCGAACTTGGCGGCCATGTCGTGCATCTCGACAGCGACCGAGGCGATGCGGGCGCGCGTCCCCGCGTCGAGCACCTGCAACCGGTAGTTCGACACCATGAAGACCGACACGTCCTGCACGTAATCCATATAGCGCGAGCGGTGCAGGTCGATGAAGCGCACCTTCTTCTCGCCGGCCTCGTAGATGATGTTGTCGAGGTTGAAATCGCCGTGAATATAGACCGAGAACGGCGCCTTCAGCGCCTCCTCGCGCCTCGCGGCGGCGGCGATGAGCGCGTCGAAGCTTTCGAGCGTGGCTCCGTTGAGGCGCTGGGTGCCGGTGGCGAATTTCGGATGCAACCGGTAGACATCGCTCATCCGCTTGCCAAGCTGCTCCATGGCGCGCATCTCGGCGGGCTCATCGGTGAGCGTCTGGCGCCAGATGTCGCGCACCGTGCGGTGCAGCGCCGTTTGCGCGGCGTCGAGCTCCGCCGCGCTGCCGCCCAGCACGATGTCCTCGAAGGTCTGCCCCGAGAGGTGCTCGATCAGCAGCGCCGCGCTGTCGCCGCGCTTCTCGTAAGACAGGATCTCGGGCGCGAGCCCGGGATAGACCGAGTTCCAGCTCTTCACCCCGACGCGCTCTTCCTTGACCTTGCGCCGGTCGCCATCCTTGAACACCGCGTCCACCGAGCGGCCATTGCCGTCGCGCATGGTGACGCTCGAGATCGCGCTGCCCGAGCGGGTCTCGGCCAGCGGCTGCAGCTTGATCTCCTCGTCCTCCTTGCCGACGCCCGCCAGAACGCTGCGCAGGGTGAAGTAGCGCTCGAACTGCACGGTCTGGCCGATATTGGTCGACAGGATCGCCTCGCTGATGGTCTGGAGCGCCTCTCCCATGCGGGTGACCTCGTTCAGGGTCAGCAGCCCATGCGCGAGGTCGTCGGCGTGCTTGGAGCCCTGCATGTCGCGGGTGTAGGTGCGAAAGAGCTGGTCGTGAAAGGCGCCAAGCTCAGCCCGGATGGCGCCGATCTGCACCGCCAGGCGACTGTCGCCGGCAGCCCGCGCCTCCTGCACCCGGGCCACCGCCTTGCGCACCCGACCGAGCGGCTTAAGATAGGCGTCGGCGCGCAGCAGCTTGGTGCGCTCGATATTGCCCGCGTGCCGGACCGAGCGGCGGGCAAGGCGCGAGATCAGGTCGAGGTTGCGGGCGATGGTGTCGACCCCCTGCAGGCGCAGGTCGCGCGCCGCGTTAGGCTTGCCGCGCATCATGCCGGCAAGGCAGGCCTTGCGCACCCGCGAGGCGAGGTTCTGCGAATAGCCCGCCCGCGCGATCAATGCCTCGGCGATTTCGCGGCGCGGGGCTTCGAAATAGGCGAGCAGCCGCGCCAGCTGGCCGTCGAGCTCGGCGAACAGGAAGGAGAGGTTCTCCTCGACGGCGTCAGGGCGTTTCACAGCGCAGGGCTCCGAGATAGACGGGGGCGTCGGGGTCGGTCAGTGCCAGATCGTAGCGCGGCAGGAAGTCGGCGCCGCATGCTGCGGGGTCAACCCAGTCGGTCGCCACTTGCCGCTTGTCGGGATGGCTGCCGAGCCGGGGCACGTAGCTGTCGGGCACGGTGGCCGCGAAGAGGACCTCGGAGAGCTGTCGCAGCCCACCCTCGCGGGTCCGGAACACGTCGGCCACGTGCAGCACGTCACCCAGCTCCGGAGTGACGCCGATCTCTTCGAGACATTCGCGCCGGGCGCAATCCGCCATGCTCTCGCCGGGCTCTTGCCGCCCGCCGGGAAGGGTCAGGTAGCGCGGGCCGCCCTCGCGGCTCTTGACCTGCACCAGCACCAGCGGGCCCTTGCGGATCACGACGCGAACCGTCGGACGGATGGGAGTGTCTTCGAACATGGCGCCTTATGCCTCTGGAAGGGTGACAGTTTAAAGGCGGATCAAGGTCCCGTCTCGGTGAATCGCGCGTCCCGCAGGCACTTCGGACCGCTCCCCACGCCGCAACCTATTCGCATGACGCGAAAGTTTCACAAATCCTAAGCCCTACTGTCACAGAGCGCCCCTAGCCGTCGCGCAACGAACAAACCCCCGAAGAAGGACCTGGGACATGATCAAGACGGCATCGACCGCCATCGCACTGGCGCTGACCGCCTCCACCGCCTACGCCGCGACCGACATCAGCTGGTGGCACGGCATGGGTGGCCGCAACGGCGAAGTGATCAACGAGATCGCGCAGCAGTTCAACGCCGCACAGGACCAGTGCAACCTGACGCCGGTCTCGCGCGGCACCTATGAAGAGGCGCTGTCCTCGGGCATCGCGGCCTTCCGCTCGGGCGAGCAGCCCAACATCCTGCAGGTGTTCGACGCCGGCGCCGCCACCATCATCGCCGCCAAGGGCGCGACCGTTCCGGCCGAGGACCTGATCACCGGCGCCGGTGAAGAGTTCGACCGCGAGGCCTTCATCGCCGGCGTGCGCAACTTCTACGCCGATGCCGACGGCAAGTTCATCGGCATGCCGTTCAACTCCTCGGCGCCGATCCTGTACTACAACACCGAAGCCTTCGAGGCCGCAGGCGTCGAGCCGCCGAAGACCTGGGAAGAGTTCGAGGAGATCGCCCCCGCCCTGCGCGATGCCGGCTATATCCCGATGACCGCCTCGCAGCTGACCTGGATGATGGTCGAGAACTTCAAGTCGCGGAACAACCAGCAGTTCGCCACCAACAACAACGGTTATGACGGCTTCGAGGGCACCGAGATCCTCGTCAGCGACGACAACCAGAAAATGATGTTCGAGAAGCTCAAGGCCTGGGCCGACGAAGATCTCTACGGCTTCTACGGTGCCGGCTGGGCCGACAACCTCAAGCCCTTCGAAGAGGGTGAGGCTGCCATGTGGATCGGCTCCTCGGGCTCCTTCGGCGGCCTGCAGCAGTCGGCCGAGTTCGACTTCGACGCCGTCTACATGCCCTACTGGGACAGCATCGAAGGCGCCGGCACCCAGAGCTTCATCGGCGGCGCGGCGCTCTTCGCCATGGCCGGCAAGTCCGAGGAAGAGAACGCCTGCACCGCGCAGTTCTTCACCTTCCTGACCTCGCCCGAGACCCAGTTCTTCTACCACCGCAGCACCGGCTACGTGCCGATCACCGAAGCGGCCTACGAGCTGGCCAAGTCGGAAGGCTACTACGACGACCAGCCGGTGGCCGAAGTCGGCATCCAGCAGCTGATGCTCGAAGGCGGTGAATGGTCCAAGGGCTACCGCATGGGCTTCTACCCGCAGATCCGCTCGGTGATGGAGCGCGAGTTCAACCGCATCTTCTCGGACGAAGTGTCGGTGGATGAGGCCTTCTCGATCATCGAGGAAGAGGGCAACGCCCTGCTCGCGCGCTTCGCCAAGACCGCGAACTAAGCCAGCATCGACCGCACCTGGGGGTCGGGCCAAGCGCCCGGCCCCCGTTTCCGTTGCCGCTCTTGTTGCCGCGCCCGGCGCAAACCGGGACGACCCGCCCCCGATCAGGACACGCCCGTGACCGACACCCCCCTTTCCCTCGCCGAGGCCGACAGCACGCTGTTCACCCGGCTCCGCCGCTGGTGGTCCGGTGAGACCGCCAACCCCGTCAAGCGCGTCCAGTTCGACCGCCCGCTGACGCCGTGGATGTTCCTGCTGCCGCAGCTCGCGGTTGTGGCGATCTTCTTCTACTGGCCCTCGGTGCAGGCGGTGACCTCGTCCTTCTATCTCGAGGACCCGTTCGGCTTTGGCGCCACCTTCGTGGGCCTCGACAACTACACCGACGCGCTGACCAGCCGCGGCTACATGTCCACCGCCGCCTTCACCGCCTTCTTCTGCGTCGTGGTCACTGCGCTGTCGCTCGGGCTAGGGCTGCTGCTCGCGGTCAAGGCCGACAAGGTGATCCGCGGCGCCGAGACCTACAAGACGCTGCTGATCTCGGTCTACGCCATCGCGCCGCCGGTGGCGGGCCTCATCGGCATGATGTTCTTCGACATGCATATGGGCCCCTTCACCCAGATCGCCGCCTGGTTCGGCCACGACCTGCGGGTCGGCATCGACTATTGGGACACCGCCAGCGCCCTGATCGTGATCTCGGTCTGGAAGCAGATCCCCTACAACTTCATCTTCTTCCTGTCGGGCCTGCAATCGGTGCCGGTCTCGGTGCGCGAGGCGGCGCTGATCGACGCGAAATCCGGCTGGCGCCGGTTCTGCGACATCACCCTGCCGCTGCTCGCGCCCACCGCCTTCTTCCTGCTGGTCATCAACATCACCTACACGATGTTCGACACCTTCCCGATCATCGACGTCATCGTGAAGGACAAGCCCGCCAACAACCCGATGACGCTGGTCTACAAGGTCTATCTCGACGGGTTCAAAGGCAACGACATCGGCGGCTCCTCGGCGCAGTCGGTGATCCTCATGGTGGTGGTGGCGCTGCTCACGGTGCTGCAGTTCCGCTTCCTCGAACGCCGCGTGCATTACGGGTAAGGCCATGCAGAAGATCAAACCCCTCGACCACCTGATCCTGATCCTCGGCGCGCTGTTTCTCTGCGTGCCCGTGGTGATGGCGCTGATGTCCTCCACCCATGCCGCGATCGATATCCATTCGAACGGCCTCTACATCACCCCCGGCAGCCATGGCGCCGAGACCTATACCAAGGTGCTCACCAGCCGCGGCGGCTTTACCGGCGACGTGACCGGGCTATTGATGCTCACCAACTCGATGATCATGGGGCTGGGCTTCGCGGTCGGGAAGATCGTGCTGTCGATGATGGCGGCCTACGCGCTGGTCTATTTCCGCTTCCGCTTTGCGACGCTGATCTTCTGGGCCATCTTCGCGACGCTGCTGCTGCCGCTCGAGGTGCGCATCATGCCGTCCTACCAGGTGATGTCGGAGCTGCACCTGCTGAACACCTATACCGGCCTGATCGTGCCGCTGCTGGCCTCGGCCACCGGCACCTTCTTCTTCCGGCAGTTCTTCCGCTCGGTCCCCGATGAGCTGCTCGAGGCGGCGCGCATCGACGGCGCCGGCCCGGTGAAGTTCTTCATCGACGTGCTGGTGCCGCTGTCGAAGACGATGATGTCGGCGATCTTCATCATCATGTTCATCTACGGCTGGAACCAGTATCTCTGGCCGCTGCTGATGACCACCGACGAGAGCTTCTTCACGCTCATGCGTGGCATCAAGTCGATCCTGCAGGTCTGGGTCGGCAGCCAGATCCCCGATTACAACGAAGCCTTTGCCCTTGCGGTGCTGGCGATGGTCCCCCCGGTTGCGGTGGTGGTGATCTTCCAGCGCATGTTCATCAAGGGCCTGACGGAAAGCGACAAGTAATGGCACATCTCTCTCTGACCAATGTCGGCAAGACCTATGGCGGCAGCGCCCAAGCAGCGGTGGCCGATGTCGATATCGAGATCCGCGACGGCGAGTTCATCGTGCTCGTCGGCCCCTCGGGCTGCGGCAAGTCCACCCTGCTGCGCATGGTGGCCGGGCTCGAGACCATCACCGAAGGCGAGATCCGCATCGGCGAGCGGCTGGTCAACCAGCTTGACCCGGCCGAGCGCGACATCGCCATGGTGTTCCAGAACTACGCGCTCTACCCGCACATGAGCGTGCGCGACAACATGGCCTACGGCCTGAAGAACCGCGGCGAGAGCAAGGCGGTGATCGAGGAGCGCGTCGCCGAGGCGGCGCGGATGCTCGAGCTGCGCCCCTATCTCGACCGCAAGCCGCGCGCCCTCTCGGGCGGCCAGCGCCAGCGCGTCGCCATGGGCCGCGCCATCGTGCGCCAGCCCTCGGCCTTCCTGTTCGACGAGCCGCTGTCGAACCTCGACGCCAAGCTGCGCGTGTCGATGCGGATGGAGATCCGCAAGCTGCAGAAGCGGCTTGGCACGACCTCGCTCTATGTCACCCACGACCAGCTCGAGGCGATGACTCTGGCCGATCGGCTGGTGGTGCTGAACGGCGGCCGGGTGGAGCAGATCGGTGCGCCGCTCGAGGTCTACCGCGCCCCGGCCTCGACCTTCGTGGCCTCCTTCATCGGTGCCCCGGCGATGAGCCTGCTCGACGCCCATGTCGAGAACGGCCAGGTCATGCTCGACGGCCACGCTCTGGCGCCGGTGGCGCATGAGGCCGGGCCGGTCACGCTCGGGCTGCGGGCCGAGGATCTGCGCATCACGCCCGGCGGCGTACCGATGCGGGTCGACCATGTCGAGGAACTTGGAGCGCAGCGCATCGTGCACGGCTTCGTGGGCGAGCAGGCGCTGGCGATCATCGACACCAGCGAAGCCCCCCTGCCCGAGACCGTGCATCTGGGGGTCGCGCCCTCGCGCGTGCATCTCTTCGACGCCCGCACCGGCCGCCGCATCGAGACCGCATCGCAGCCCGTCGCGGTGCCCGCCGAATGATCCGCGACACGGTTCCCGACCTGCCGGTCCCGACCGAGGCCGACCTCGCGCTGCGCGCCCTGCCGCGCAGCCTCAGCGCTCATGACACCCACATGGCGCAGGTCGCGGGGATGAACCTCATCGAGACCGGCGGCGCGGCGCCCGCAGCGGCGCTCGCCCTGCCCCTGACCGTGGGGGCGTGGAACCTCGAGCGCTGCCTGTTTCCCGAGGCGGCGGCGCAGAAGATGGCCGATTGCGACCTGCTGCTGCTGTCGGAGATGGATCACGGCATGGCCCGCACCGGCCAGCGCAACACCACCCGCGACATCGCGGGCGGGCTCGGCATGGCCTACGCCTACGCGGTCGAGTTTCTCGAGCTGGGGCTCGGCTCGCCGATCGAGCACGCGTTTTGCGAGGACGATCACAATGCGCTCGGCTACCACGGCAACGCGCTGATGGCGAAGACCGACCTGCGCGATCCCTTCGCGCTCCGGCTCTGGGGCGAGCGGCAGTGGTTCTCGGATGCCGAGCAGCCGCGGCTTGGCGAGCGCATCGCGGTCGGCGCCACAATGGACACCGAGGCCGGCCCGCTGCTGGCGATCTCCACCCATCTCGAAAGCGCCTGCGGCCCGGAGCATCGCGAGATGCAGATCCGCGGCCTGATCGCGGCGCTGGACGCGGCCTTCCCCGGCCTGCCGGTGCTGATCGGCGGCGATCTCAACACTGGCAACCACAACGAAGGCGACTGGCGCGCCGAGGGGCTGTTCGACGCCGCCCGCGAGGCCGGTTTCACCGTACATGGCGGCCCCGAGGATCAGCCGACCACGCGGCCCAGCCTGATCACCCGCTGGCCTGAACGGCAGATGAAGCTCGACTGGTTCCTCGCCCGAAATCTGCGCCTCGAAGAGACCAAGATCCGCTCCTCGCTCGATGACACCAGCCGGCCGCTCTCGGATCACGACGCCATCGTGACGCGCATCACCGACCTGATGACACCGCAGAGGCCGGAGACGCCGGAGACCTAGGGACGCTACGCCGGCAAGCCATCAGCGCCTGTGCGCAGCCATCGGCATCATATTCCGACACCATGCAACAGGCTGCCCCGGCCATCGGGCAGCCCTGACAGGCTTTGCCAATACGTCACGTTCGTCATTATTTTCAATATCTTGAAGCACGTCATTCAGCTGTCATCGAAGCCCCCTAGACGGTCCGCAACCGAAGGCATCTCCCCGACCGGCCTTCGGACAAGAGCAACCCAACCGGAGTTTCCGATGACCCGTTCCCTCATTGCTGCGGCCTGCGCGCTGGCCCTGCCGACCCTTGCCTCCGCCGAGACCCTGACGCTCTACACCTCGCAGCCGAACCAGGACGCGCAGCAGACCGTCGATGCCTTCATGGAAGCCAACCCTGACATCACCGTCGACTGGGTCCGCGACGGCACCACCAAGCTGATGGCCCGCCTGACCTCCGAGATCGAGGCGGGTGCCCCCTCTCCCGACGTGCTGCTGATCGCCGACACCGTGACGCTCGAGGGCATGGCGCAGCAGGGCCTGCTCGCGGCCTACGACTCGCCCGAGGCCGAGGCCTATGACGCCGCGCTCTACAGCGCCGACGGCCACTACTACTCGACCAAGCTGATCACCACCGGCATCGCCTACAACACCGGCGCCGAGACCGTGCCGACCTCGTGGGCCGATCTTGCCAAGCCTGAGATGGCCAACCTCGTGGCCATGCCCTCGCCGCTCTATTCCGGCGCCGCGCTGATCCACCTCGCAACGCTGACCGAGACCGACGGTCTGGGCTGGGACTACTACCAGGCGCTGGCCGACAACAACGCCCGCGCCGAAGGCGGCAATGGCGGCACCTTCAAGGCCGTGGCCTCCGGCGAGAAGCCCTATGGCGTGTTGGTCGACTTCCTCGCGCTGCGCGCCAAGGCCGACGGCTCGCCGGTCGAGTTCGTGTTCCCCGAGGAGGGCGTCTCCTACGTGACCGAGCCGGTCGCCATCCTCGAGGCCAGCGACAAAAAGGTCGCGGCGCAGAAATTCGTCGACTTCGTGCTCAGCGAAGCCGGTCAGGAACTGGTGGTCGACATGGGCTACATCCCGGCCCGCAACGGCATTGCCAGCCCCGAGGGCTTTCCCTCGCGTGACGAGATCACGCTAATGGACTTCGACCCCGCCAAGGCGCTTGACGACGCCGAGGCCAACAAGGCCCGCTTCGCCGAGATCTTCGGCGTGCAATGATCGCCACGCGTTTGCGAAAAGGTGGCAGCCGGTCCCTGGACCGGCTGTTGCCGTTGATCCTCCTGCCGGTCGCGCTGATCGCGCTCGGCCCGGTGCTGCGGCTGCTGCTCGAGGGCGTGGGCCTTGGCGACGGGCTGACATCCGAGCACCTGACGACGGTGCTGACCCGCGAGGGCACGCGCACGGCACTGCTGCACTCGCTGGTGACCGCCGGCGGCGGCACGCTGGTCTCGATCCTGATCGGCGCGAGCTTCGCCTTTCTCGTGGCGCTGACCGACATCCGCGGCAAGGGCGCGCTGGTGTTCTGCCTGATGGTGCCGATGATGATCCCGCCGCAGATCACCGCGCTGGCGTGGATGCAGGTCACCGGCCCCTCCTCGGTGCTGCTCAAGATGCTGGGCCTCGCGCCGCCGCTCGGCAGCCCGCAGCCGCTGCATTCCCCGCAAGGCATCGTTCTGCTGCTGGGCATCCAGCACGCCTCGCTGGTGTTTCTCACCCTGCGCGCCGGGCTGCGCATGATCCCCGCCGATCTCGTCGAGGCCGCCCGCATGTGCGGCGGCGGCACGCTCCGGGTCTGGGCGCAGGTGGTGCTGCCCCTGTCGATGCCGGCGCTGATCGCCGGGGCGGCGATGGCCTTTGTCACCGCGCTCGGCAATTTCGGCATTCCCGCGATGCTGGGCATTCCGGCCCGGTATTCCACCTTGCCGACGCTGATCTACCAGCGTCTCGTTGGGCTTGGCCCCAGCGTGCTGCCCGAGGTGGCGGTACTGTCGCTGCTGATCGGGCTGGTTGCAATCGCCGGCGTGCTGGCCGGACGGGCCGTCCTGTCGCGCGGTGGCTTCGGCCTCGTTGGCCTCTCGGGCACGCCGCTGGCATTCTCGCTCGGGCGCGCCCGGCTGCCGGTGGAGATTGCGCTCTGGGCCTTCATCGCGATGATCCTCGTGCTGCCGCTGCTGGCGCTTCTGACGACCTCCCTGATCCCGGCCTACGGCGTGCCGCTCAGCTTCGAGACCGCCACACTCAAGGCCTGGCACGAGGCGCTCTTCGTGCAGCCGGTCACCCGCCGGGCCTATGCCAACTCGCTGTTCCTCGCGGTCGCGGCGGCGCTGATCCTGATGGCCATCTGCCTGCCTCTGGCCTGGCTGATGGAACGCCGCCCCTCGCGGATCACCCGCCTGCTCGACGGGCTGATCGACCTGCCCTATGCGCTGCCCGGCGTGGTGCTGTCGATCGCCTGCATCCTCACCTTCACGCGCCTGCCCTTCACTGAGCTCACGCTCTACGGCACCATCTGGATCATCCTGATGGCCTATCTTGCGCGGTTCTTCGTGGTCATGCTGCGGCCGATCCAGTCGAGCCTCGCGCAGCTCGACCCGGCGATGGAGGAGGCCGCGGCCAGCGTCGGCGCCCGGCTGGGGCGGCGGCTGCGCGCCATCGTGCTGCCCCTCGCCGCGCCCTCAGCGGCGGCTGGCGCGATCCTCGTCTTCCTCACCGCGGTCAACGAGCTTACGGTGTCGGCGCTGCTCTGGTCCTCGGGCACCGAGACGCTGGGGGTGGTGATCTTCAACCTTGAGGACAGCGGCGAGACCGTCATGGCCTCGGCGCTGGCGATGTCGATCACCTGCCTGATCGTAGCCCTGATGGCAGCGGTGCAGCTTGGCGCCCGGCATTTTCCGAAAGGTACCATCCCATGGCAGAGCTGAGTTTCTCCGGCCTCACCAAGCGCTTCGACGGCACGGCCGCGCTCGACCGCGTCAGCGCCGATATCGGCTCGGGCGAATTCGTGGCGCTGCTCGGCCCCTCGGGCTGCGGCAAGACCACGCTCCTGCGCCTCACTGCCGGGTTCGAGGCACCGAGCGAGGGCAGCGTCACGCTTGGCGGAGAGGTCATGGCCGACGCCACCCGCTTCGTCGCCCCGGAGGCGCGCGAGATCGGCATCGTCTTTCAGTCCTACGCCCTCTGGCCGCACAAGAGCGTGGCGCGCAACGTCTCGTTTCCGCTCGAGGTGCGCCGCGTTCCGCAGCCCGAGCGCGACGCCCGCGTTGCCGAGGCGCTGGCGCTGACCGGGCTGAGCGCGTTCGCCCATCGCATGCCGGCGCAGCTTTCGGGCGGGCAGCGGCAGCGCGTGGCGCTGGCGCGCTGTCTGGTGTTCGAGCCGCGCGCCATGCTGCTCGACGAGCCGCTGGCCAATCTCGACCTGGCGCTGCGGGCCTCGATGCAGGAGGTGTTTCGCATGTTCCACCAGCGCACCCGCGCCACGATGCTCTACGTCACCCACGATCAGGGCGAGGCGCTGGCACTGGCCGACCGGGTGGCGGTGATGGAGCGTGGCCGCATCCGGCAGTTCGCTGCGCCCGAAGTGCTCTACCGCGAGCCGGCGGATTGCTTCGTGGCGGGCTTCGTGGGCGACGGCGCGGTGGTCTCGGCACGGGCCTGCGAACCGGCCCCGGACGCGCTGCGGATCGAGGTGCTGGGCTGTCGCGTGCCGACCCGCACCAACACGCGTCGCCCGACCCATGCCAGCATCCGCCCCGAGAACATCCGCCTGTCGCACGACGCCCCTCTGCGCGGCCGGATCACCGGCTGCACCTATCTCGGCGGCCGCTTCCGCCTGACGCTCGAGGCCGCCGGAGAGACGCTCACCGCCTTCGCCACGCAACGCGCCCGCCTCGGCGAGACCGTTGGCCTGAGCCTGCACGACCTGTGGAGCTTTCACGACCCGGAAGGCGAGGTGCTGATGGCACGCGCGATGGCGGAGGCCTGAGGGCCGCCCCGCTAGAGCGCGCGCCCGTCCTGCGGGAAGCCCCCGAGCGTCATGCAGGTTACCGCGGCGCGCTCGGTCCCGGCGTCGAGCGCGGCCGCCACGTCTCCCGTTTCCTTCCAGCACGCGATGAAGCCAGCGATGAAGCTGTCTCCCGCGCCCGTGGTATCGACCGGGCGGATCGGCTTGCCGGCCACGGACCAGCTGCTCTGGCCGTCCGAGGCGATGGCGCCGTCGGCGCCCCGGGTCACGATCACCAGCCGGTGGCCGATTGCCAGCAGGCGATCGCGCTCGCTGAGCGCCGCCGCCAGATCCTCACCGACAGAGCCGAAGGCCACATCGACCGGCAATGGCAACGGGTTCACGGCACCATCGACCGAGATCGTCGCCCCGCCCCCCGCAAGACAGGCCACCAGCGTTTCGCTGCCATGCAGCAGCCCCAGATGCAGATGCTGCATCGTCCCGAGCGTCTCCACGGCCTCGTCGGAGGGGAAATAGGCTCCGCTCGCGCCGAACTCCTCGAACAGGAACCGGCGGTCGCCTTCCGGCGTGTGCGCGATGTCGGTGTAGGCGGTCGGCTCGGGCCGGATCTCGAGATGGTCGACATCGACCCCCCTCGCCTTCAGCTCGGCGCGGGTCCAGCGCCCGTCCGCGTCGTCTCCAACCGCGCCGAAATAGGCCGAGCCATGACCTGCGAGCGCGAAGTTCACGGCGACGTTGAGCCCGTTGCCCCCGACACGGGCGATCTTGCGGGTCAGGAAGCGATCGATGCAATTGTCACCGGCGGCAGCAAGTCGAAGTCTGGTCACGAAGGTCTCCGGCAGGAAAAGGGGCCCGGCATCGCACCGGGCCCCGTCAGAACATCAGTAGGCGACGCGCTTGTAATAGCGGCGGGTCACCAGCGGGTGGTCGCGCATCACCTCGAGATGGGCGCTCAGCCGCTCGAGCAGCGTCGCCATCATGGCAGGCGAGAGCAGCGCGCGCATCTCGTCCGACAGCGAGCGCGGCGCGAATTCTGCGACGTCGAGCACGGTGAAGCGGTCGGTGTATTGCGGCGCGAACTGCGCCACGCGCTCTGCCAGAGCGTCATAGGCATCCTCGCCGCGGAAGAGAATGAGGCTCACGCCCGTCTCGATCAGCTCCAGCGGGCCGTGGAAGAAGTCCGATGCGTGCACCGGGCGGGTGCGGATCCACTGCATTTCCTCGAGGATGCAGGTCGCATAGTAGAGCGCCTCGGGCCACATGTTCCCGGCACCGGTGAACATGTGATAGTCGGCACCCGCGATGATGCTCGCATACTCCTCGGCCTTCGGCTCGAAGGCGCGCTTGGCGTCGAGCAGCGCCTGCGGCACGGTCTGCATCTCGGCCACCAGCGCGTCGTAATTGTCGATCTCTCCGCGGGCCTTCATCACCGAAAGCGCGATGAGCAGCGACTGGATGTAGAAGGACTCCGACGACGTGTCGTCCTCGGCAAAGTTCACCAGCGCCGGGTTGCCCCCAAGGCCGAGCGGCGTCTGGGCGTGCCCCACCAGCGTGATCAGCGTGCAGCCGATCTCCTTGACCTTCTCGAGCATCGCGACGCTCTCCTTGGTCGTGCCCGAGAGCGACGGCATCACCACGATGGACTTGTCGGTGAGGTTGGCGGTGCCGGTCAGCACCACCTCGGCGGGGTAGTCCTTGAACACCTGAAACCCCGAGCGGCGGTGCAGCAGTTGCACGGCGGGCTCCATCAGGTAGGCAACACCGCCGGTGCCGAGGAAGTAGAGATTGGTCGCCCCGGCCGAGATCGCTTCGGCAATCACCGCATCGATGCGCGGCGCCAGCGCCACGGCGCCGCCTTGGATCTCGAGAAAGCGGGCTTCGTCAAAATTGAGCATGATCAGTCCTTTGCAGTTCGCCCGTCCACGGGCATAGCTCTAGCGTTCACCGCCCGATCATCGGGACGGCGGGGTTTGCCCTGCGGGGCGTGAGGGTGGCGCGGGCTCAGCCGAGGAAGGCCGAGATCCGCTCCGAAAGCTGGTACGCGCTGTCGCGCAGGTGGGTCTGGCGGGCATCGAGCGCCGCAGCGTCAGCCGCGAGTTTCGCGGTCATGCCGTCGAGCATGTCCCGCATCGGAGCGGGCGCAGGCCCGCCGGTGACAACGCGGCTTGCCACCGCCGAGGCCGGATCGGTCCAGCCACGGAGCGTGTCTTCGGCGATCTCGAAGCTGCGGCCGATCTCGGCCTCGGCGGCGGCGTTGAGGGTCGCCACGTCAAGCCCCGAGGCATCGGCGCCGCGCGCGATTACCATCTGCACGGCGCGCCCGACCACGTGATGCGCCTCGCGGAACGAGATGCCGTGCTCGCGCACCAGCCCGTCGGCCACGTCGGTCGCGGTCGAGAAGTTGGCCGAGCAGCGGGCCAGCAGCATGTCGGTGTCGGGCTCGGCGGTCTCGAACACCAGGCGCAGCAGCGGCAGAGCGTCGGCAAAGCGCTGGAACACCGGCCACGCATCGCTCAGGCCCTCGCGGACACTGTCGAGCCCGATGGAATAGTTCGAGCCTTTCACCGCCGAGAGCCCGCCGGCAAGCGCGCCGATGCTGCGACCGGCCTCGGCCCGGAAGAACTCGAGCGGCAGCATGTTCTTCTTCTGCGGCATGATCGACGAGGTGCCGGCGACGCCATCGGGAAAGCGCAGGGTGCCGAACTCCCAGGTGGTGAAGGTGTAGAGATCCTGCGCGACCCGCGACAGCAGCACCTGGCAACTGGTCACCGCCCAGAGAAGCTCGGTGACGAAATCGCGCGATGCCACGGCGTCGAGGCCCGGCGTCGCGATATTGCCAAAGCCCAGAAGCGAGGCGGTCATGTCGCGGTCGATGGGGAACGAGGTGCCTGCGAAGGCGGCGGAGCCCAGCGCGCAATCGTCGGCCCTCGGATAGACGGCCGCGACGCGATCGTATTCGCGCTCCATCCCGCGCGCCACGTTGGCGAGGTAGTAGCCGAAGGTGATCGGCTGCGCGGGCTGCAGGTGGGTGTAGCCCGGCATCACCGTGTCCGCGTGGCGCCCGGCCGCCTCGAGGCAGGCCTGACGCGCCACGTTGAGCTGCGCCAGCAGGTGCAGGCACCACTCGCGGGTGGTCATGCGATCAATGGTGGAGCCGATGTCGTTGCGACTGCGACCGATGTGCAGCCAGCCCGCGGCGGGTTTGCCGATCACCTGCCCGAGACGGTTTTCGAAGGCAAAATAGCTGTCCTCGAACTGCGGATCGAGGTCGATGGCCTCCGGACCCTCGGCACGGAGTTGCGCGATGCCCCTGAGGATCGCCTCGGCGGTGTCGCGGGCGATCAGGCCGCGCTCGGCCAGCATCAGCGCGTGGGCCTCGTTGAGCGCGCACATGCGCTCGAGCGCCGCGGCATCGAAGCCGCGCATCGGCGGGGCATAGATCGTCTGCGCCACTTCCGGCGCGGCCGCCTCGGCCAGACGGGAACTTACGGAATTCTGCATTCTTCCTTGCCTTGAAATTGGGGGAGGTCAGCGAGGGCGGCGCGCAAGTCGGCGATCCCTCCGGGTTGCGTGGCGCGGCGCAGGAGCGGCAACAGCCCGGTTGCGGCCTCCGCCCCTGCATGGCGCGCGAGGCAGTCGTGCCACTTGGCCTCGAGCGCCTCGGATCGGGCGGGCAGTGCGCGGCTGCCGGGGGCGGCGTCGACGGTCAGGCCATCGGTGCCCCCGTCCGGCCACATGATCTCCACATGAGCGCCGGTGGCGATGCCGCTGGGTCCGAACGGCAGATCATCAGCCTCTACGACCTCGATCCGGTCGAGCAGCGCCCGCACCTGCGGGTCGGCGGGCAAGGCATTGTCGAAGGCCGCCGCCTCGAAGGCCCCGAGCGTGACCGTGCCGGTGGCAGCGGCCACGGCGAGGCAATAGCCCAGCGAGAACCGCCCTTCGTCGCCGGTGCGCGCCCGGTGCGGGATCAGGATCGCCAGCGCACGCGGGTCGAGGCCGGCGCGGATCCGGGCCGGGATCGCGCCCGGGCGGGCGGCACGAAGCGTCAGCACCGCGTGGATCGCGGCGTGGGTCGCGGTGCAGCTGGGGTAGAGCTTGGTGACGAAGCCCTGCGGCGGGAATTCCGGCGCCTGCTCCTCCGGCAGCCGCCCTGGCCGACCGAAGAGCGCCACGGCGAGACCGTCCAGACTTTCGGCGCTGCCCTGCCAACCTCGCGCGGCGAGCATGGCACAGCGCAGCCCCGAGGCCGCGCCCTGCCCCACCTGCAGCGGCTTGCCCATGCCCCCGAAGGCACCGCGCGTGCCCGAGGCCAGCGCCGCTGCCAGCCGCAGCGCCTCGACGCTTTGCGCCTCGGACAGCGCCAGCATCCGGGACGCGGCCGCCGCCGCTCCGAACACGCCCAGCACCGAGCTCGGATGCCAGCCCGCGCCGTGCAGCGCCGGGTTCCATGCCGCGCCAAGCATCAGCATGGCCTTGCAACCGGTGACATAGGCCTCTGACAGCAGCGCGCCGTCATCGCCCGCAAGCGCAAGGGCCGCTGCGAGGCAGGGCACCGAAAGATGCGCCATGGCGCGCTCGGTCTCGTCGTCGTCGTAATCCAGGAGGTGGGCGCAGAGCCCGAACCAGAGCGCCACATCCACCGCCGCCAAGCCGCGCGCGCAGCCAGGCGCCCGCACCCGGCCACCGGCCAGCGTCGCCAGCAGTGCAGAGGCGCGCGGGTCAGCCGCCCCCGCCAGCGCGACCGCGAGCGTGTCGCAGATCGTCGCCGCCGAAGCGAGCCGCTCGGTCTCGGTCACGGGCGCCGCGACAAGCTGGGCGAGGCCGGTGTCGAGCGAGGGCGATATGAGGGCCGCAGAGGTCATGCGCTGGTCTGCACCGTGGCTTCGATCTCGTGCGCCCTGGCATCGATCTTGCGGCTGGCGTCGGTCCGGTACGGGCGCTGGTAATAGGCCTCGAGACGGGCGCCGACAAAGGAGATCAGGCTGCAGAGAACGAAGTAGACGACGAGGATCGAACCGTAGACCAGGTAGGCAGGGCTGCCGCCGCGCATGATGGTGGTCTGCTCGATGAGGATCTGCCCGGCCCGCAGCAGCTCGGTCGCGCCGACCACCGCACCGAGGGACGTTGCCTGCACCACGGCGGTCATCAGGCTGATATAGGGCGGCAGGATCACCGGCATGGCCTGCGGCAGGACGATCAGGAACAGAGTCTTCACCGGACCGAAGTTGAAGGCCGCGGCGGTCTCGCGCTGGCCCTGGCCAACCGAGTGCAGCCCGGCGCGCAGGATCTGCGCCCCGTTCGCCCCGCCCCAGATCGAGATGGCGACACAGACCGACCAGAACGGCCCGAAGCCCAGCCCGATCAGCGGCAGCATGAAGTAGACCATCAGCACGTTGACCATCAGCGGGATGTCCCGCAGCACCTCGACCAGTGCATAGCCGAGCCGGCTGACGAGACGAAGCTTCGACTGCAACATTGCGACAAGCAGGATGGCGACGGCGGTGGTCCCGAGCGCCACGACCAGAGACATCAGCAGGGTCTGGACGAAGCCGGAAAAGAGGAAGACGCGATATTCGTAGAGCAGCGACATGGTTCAGCGCCCCGCATAGGGCCGGTCGAGCCGGCGTTCGAGACGATGGCCAAGGGTCGAGACCACGAGGACGACGGCGAGGTAGATCACGCAGATCGACAGGAACATCTCGATCGAGCGGAACTCGTAGGCGATCCGGTCGACCGCGACGAAGGTCAGCTCGACAAGGCCGATCGCCTGCAGGTAGGCCGAGTTCTTGATCGTCGACACGATGGTGTTCAGCGTCGAGGGCAACGCCGAGCGCGCCGCGATGGGCAGCACCACGAAGAGCCCGTGATGCCAGCGCCGCAGGCCGAGCGAGGCCGAGGCGTTGCGGATGTCCTTACTGACCGAAGACAGCCCCGCACGGAAGCTCTCGATATGGAAGACGCTGGCCCAGAGCGACAGTGCCACCACGCCCGACCAGAAGATCGACAGCCGCAGCCCGAGGCTGGGAAGACCGTAGAAGACGAAGAAGACCTGAACCAGGTAGGGCGTGCCGCGAATGAACTCGACATAGCCCGCCACCAGCCAACTCAGCGGCTTGATCGGAGAGACACGCAGCGCGCAACCGATCACCCCGCCGATCAGTGAGAACAGTATGGCGAGGAAACTGACGATCAGCGTCATGCCCAGACCCCGCATAAGGTCCGGCACCGCTGCCCAGATATAGGCCCAGTCGATCATGGTGGAATTGGTCCGCTCTTGCGTCTTGGAAGTAGGAGGGACGCGAGGGGGCGGTCTGCCTCCCTCGCGCGATGCAACAGCTTACATCTGCGGCGGCTCTTCGGTGAAACCGCGCGTCATGACGTCTGCGACCGCGGGCTCTTCGACAAACTCGGTGATCACCGTCTCGTAGAAGTTCTCGGCACGAAGCTGGTCCAGCGCCGCGTTGACGAAGGCCATGAGTTCCGGCTCGTCCTTGCGCAGCCCGATGCCGTTCACGCCGAGATCGAGCCCCTCTTCGACCACGCGCAGCTGGTCGTAGTTGCCCGCCAGAGTGTAGATCAGGCCGCCGTCACCCACATAGCCCGCGGCGCGGCCCTGCAGCAGCGCCTGGATGCCGTCGGCGGTGGTGTTGAGCTGCATCATCTCGATGTCGGGGATATTCTCCTCGAGCCACCGGATCTGCGAGCCGCCCTTGACGATCAGCAGGGTCTCGCCGGCAAGATCCGAAAGCTCCTGCACCGGGCTGTCGACCGGCACGAGCACGTTCGAGGTGCCCCAGAAGTAGATGTTCGAGAAGTCGATGACTTCCTCGCGCGCCGGGAAACGGCCCAGCGTGGCGAGGATCAGGTCGATCTTGCCCGAATTGAGCGAGGGGATGCGCGATTCCGAGGTCACGCAGGAGAGCTCGGCGCCCTCTTCCGAGCCGAAGGCGTATTCGCCGATCTTCTTGGCCATCTCGACTTCGATGCCGATCGGGGTGCCGTCGATACCCGAGGCGCCGAAGGGCGGGCTGTCGCATTTCACGCCGATGCGAAGAACCCCCTGCTCCTCGATCGAGGCAGGCAGCGGCGGAAAGTCCTGGGCGGCAACCGGGGCCGCAGCGAGCCCCGCGACCAGCAGCGCGAGGGCAGAGGTAAAGGTCGTTTTCATGAGTATTTCCCTGTTGTTATGGACGTAATCTGTGGAAGTGGGCGGACGCGCCGCCGCGATCCCGGCCTTCTTTTTGGGCCGGTGACAATCCGGTGAGAAATCAGTGCAGGATCTGGCTGAGGAAGCGCCGCGTGCGCTCTTCTTTCGGCGCGTCGAAGAACTCCTGCGGCGGAGCGCTTTCGACCACGGCCCCCTGATCCATGAAGATGACGCGGTCGGCGACCTGCCGGGCGAAGCCCATCTCGTGGGTCACGCAGACCATCGTCATGCCTTCCGAGGCCAGTTCTGCCATGGTGTCGAGCACCTCGCGCACCAGCTCCGGGTCGAGCGCCGATGTGGGCTCGTCAAACAACATGATGTCAGGAGACATGCACAGCGAACGCGCGATGGCCACGCGCTGCTGCTGGCCACCCGAAAGCTGGCTGGGATACTTGTTGGCCTGGTCCGGAATGCGCACCCGGCCCAGGTAGTGCATCGCGCGCTCCTCGGCTTCGGCCCGTGACCGGCCGCGCACCCAGCGCTGCGCCAACGTACAATTGTCGAGAATGGTCAGGTGCGGGTAAAGATTGAAGTTCTGGAACACCATGCCGACGCGCTCGCGCACCTGACCGATGTTGGCCTTGTTGTCGTTGACCTCGATTCCGTCGACGAGGATGGCGCCGGATTGGTGCTCCTCGAGGCGGTTGATGCAGCGGATCATCGTCGACTTCCCCGACCCCGAGGGACCACAGACCACGACCTTCTCACCTTTCGCGACACCCAGATCGATGTCGCGAAGGACATGCATCCGGCCGAACCACTTATTCACCTTCCGGAAGCTGATCCCGTCCCGCTCCGCATCCATCACCGGCATCCCTGACCTTTCCGAACGATCGCACCACTCTTTCGCTGGCAGATCTTGCAACTTGTTTGACAAGATACCAGCATAAAGCTCCGAGCACTGTCAATCGGCTTTTGAATTTCTTGAATGAATTTCGATTACACCCATGTAAACAAGGATAATACTTGCGCAAATCCCCGAGTGGTGACCTTATGTTGTCAAACAATACATCAAAGGGAGTCGCCTCATGTCGCAGACCTTGTCCAGCAGGCTGGCCGCCATGAACATCCATTATTTCCGTCACAGCCTGACGCGATTCCTTGACGATGCGGCGGCGCTCGGCTTTGCACGAATCGAACTTTGGGCAGGCATGCCGCATCTCAGCCTCGATGACGCCTCCGCCACGGAACTCCGCGATGTGCGGCGCATGATCGCCGCCCGTGATCTCTCGCTCAGCTGCTTCACACCCGAGCAGTGCGTCTACCCGATCAACCTCGCCTCGGAGCATCCCGGCACCGCGCGCCGTAGTTTCGACTACTTCCGCAGGGCCCTGCATAGCGCCGCGTCGCTCGACTGCCGGCAGCTGCTGGTGACGGCGGGATGGGGCTATGCCGACGCTCCCGCCTCCGATGCGTGGGAGCGCGCCCGAGACCAGCTCGGCGCGCTCGCCGACGAAGCCGCGAGAGAGGGTGTCACGCTGCTGCTCGAGCCGCTCTCACGCACGGAATCGAACCTCATCACCACCAGTGCCGAGCTCGCCCGCATGATGGCCGAGCTCGCCTCACCGCAGGTCGCCGCCATCCTCGACCTCAATGCCATGGCCGCGGCGGGAGAGACCCCGGCAGACTACCTCGCCCGGTTCGGAGACGCGCTGCGGCATGTGCATGTCTGTGACGGCACGCCCGAGGGGCACCTCGCCTGGGGCGACGGCAGCCTGCCGTTGGCGCAGTATGTCGCCGAGTTGGAAGCCGCGGGCTACCAAGGCGACTACAGCTTCGAATTCGTGTCGCAGGCCTACTGGCTCGACCCGCGGACGCCGCTCGAAAGCGCCCGCGCAGCAATGCTGCAAGCCGCATGAGCGCCCTGCCGCATATCGGGCTGATCGTCGCCGGCGGAACGATCACCGCCCTTGCCGAAGATCCTTTTGAGATCAACGACTACGGCGACGCCGGGAGCCTTTCCCCCGACGCGTTGCTCGAGCGCTCTGGGCAGCTTCGCGGGCGCTTCGACGTCACAAACGTGCCCGTCGACCCGGCTCCCAGCTTCGACATGGGGGCCGAGCGCTGGGCCGCAATCTGTGCCGCCTGCGCCGCGACGCTGAAGGAGGCCCCATCGATCTCGGGTTTCGTGCTCACTCACGGCACGGGCGCCCTGGCCGAGGCGGCGTTTTTCCTGTCCCTGTGCTGGGACCTCGACGTGCCCCTGGTGGTTACCGGTGCGCAACGCCCAGCGTCGGCGCAGGGCGCCGATGGGCCGATGAACCTGTTTCACGCCCTGACCGCCGCCGCGGACCCGCGCCTCGGTGGATCGGTCGCAGTCGCCTTCGAAGGCGTCTTGCACGACCCGCGTGATGTCACCAAGCTCGACAACAGCGCGCTCGACACGTTCCACTCGCCCAGGTTCGGTCCGCTGGGGCGCTTCGCAGGCTCAGAGCTCGACCTCTTCGCCCGCTCTGCCGCGCCCGGCCCGCTTTTGCCCTGGCATCGGCTCGGCGCCCTTCCCCGCGTCGATATCCTGCATTGCCACAGCGACGGCGACGCCACCGCAATCGAGGCGTTCATCGCCGCAGGGGCCCGCGGGATCGTGATCGCAGGCTTCGCACCGGGCTATGCCACGAGCCGGCAGGCCAAGGCGCTCGAGACCTGGGCGCGTGAGGGCGACGGCATCGTCATTGCCGCCTCGCAGGCTTTCGGCCGAGTGCCCGGCAACAGCCGCAACCGGGGCCACGGCTTTCTTCCTGCCGCAGGGTTTTCCCCGGCAAAAGCTCGAATATTGTTGCAATATGCACTGGCATCGCAAAGATCGCCCGCGCAGATCGCGGAGTTGTTTGACAGGCGAGGCGAAGCAGGGAGGCCAACATGGAGAAGCTGAAGACCGGCGGCATCGAGTGGTTGCGGAGCAGCGTGCTCGAGATGATCCGCGACGACGGGCTGACGCTCGGGGACAAACTGCCCTCCGAGAAGGAGATGAGCGAGCGGTTCCACGTGTCCCGCCCGACCCTGCGCGAGGCTCTGAAGCTGCTCGAACAGGACTCGATCATCGAGGCCCAGCAGGGCAAGGGCCGCTTCGTGACCGCCGGCGCCATGCTGACCATCGCCCGGCCGATCACCAAGTTCGAGAGCGTCTCGGACATGGTCCGCAGCCACGGCTACGTCGCCGAGACCAGCATCCTCGGCTTCTCGACCATCCCCGCCGATGCCGAGGTCGCCTCCGCGCTCGGCATCGCCGTCGACGACCCGGTGATGCGGGTCGAGCGTCTGCGTCATGCCAATGGCGAACCACTGGTCTATTCGCTCGACTGGATCCCCGTCGCCCTGTTCCACGACGGCCAACAGGGCCGCATGGACTGGGCGGGATCCATCGTCGAGATGCTGACCGAGATGGACCGTCGCCCCATCGCCTCGACCGCGAATATCAGCGCGACGATGCTGCCGGAGCTTGTCGCCAAGCTGCACAAGCTCGAGCAGTTCGGCCCCGCGCTGCTGATCGAGGAGACCTGTTTCTCGGACGACGGAACCCGGGTGATCTTCGCCAAGGACTACCACCGCGGCTCGGCGTTCTCGTTCAGCTTCGTCCGCAAGTGAAACCGCCCCGCGCCATCAGCCCGATCATGGCGCGATGCCGGGGCAGAAGCTCTGCGCGACGTTGTTGCCCTCGTCGGATTCCGCCACATCCTCGGGCTGGGCCGCATCCGCAGTGATGCGGAAGGAACAGCCCGAGCCGCCGCCGGGGAAGCAGCGCCGGGGGATGTCGACCACGTGCTCATGGGCGGCGCCAGCCGCAAGCGCCGGGGTCGCCAGATCGACTGTGCCCGCCACAGGATCAAGCTGCGCCGAGGGGCTGAAGAGCACCGTCGTGGTCGACGCACCCGCCCCCGCGTCGCCTTGGTTGCGGATGCGCAGGTGCAGTTGCAGCGCGCTGATCGGGACGCCTGCCGGCAACTCGCCGCAGTAATTCTGCGGCAAGGTGCCCGGCGCATCCGAGGGCGGCGGCGCAAAGACCGGTTCAGGCAGCAGGTCGGGGGCGCCCAAATCGGGATCCGGGTCGGGTCGGCGCGGCTTGCGACGCTCGTCGATCTCCACGATCTCCATGCCGGTGTTGCGGACCTCCCGGTCCTGACGCCCACAGCAGGCGGCGCCGTCATCGATCAGCGCGGCGGTGGTGTAGACGCCGGTGACGTCGAGGCTGTCAAAGCTCTGGATCACCACGAAGCCCTCGACATAGGGCGTCGGGAAGCGCCCGCCGAAGGCCTTCTCGCGGATATCCTCGCAATCCACCTTCAGCGCCTCGTCGTAGCGCAGCAGGTCCTTGCCCATCTGCAGGATATCGCCCGCCGCCTGTTCTGCCGGCGGATAGGCCACCGCGACCTTCTTGTAGAACAGCGCGTCACGGTCCCACGGGTTGTGGACATTGACCGTCGTGCCATAGACCCCGCGCGTGAGCCGCAGGGTCTCCGGATCATCCTGCACGCCGCAGACGAACTTGGCGGCGTATTCGAAGGGCGGCATGGTGCAGCGCGCGCTGTCTTCACCGGTGGCGCAGGCTTCGATCGCGGCCGCGTCCTCGGCGGTCAGCTCGTCCTGCGGGAACATCACGTCGTCGAGCGGCTGGCCGGGCGCCGAGCGGGTCGGCAGGAACAGGTTCTGCCAGTCATCGAACCCCAGCAGCGTCTCGCCCGGCGAGGCCGCGCAGGCACTGGCGGTGGTGAAGTTGATATCCGAAGGCACGGTGCCGGCGTCGATACCGCCCGACTGGTCCCAGTCGATCGCGCCGCTGCCCGCGCCGACGACGTTGGTGCTGCCGTCGGTGCCGAAAATCGTGTTGTCGGTGCCGTCCTGGATGCCCAGCCCCTCGTTCAGCGCCGACTCGTCGAGATCCGGCAGCGCCAGACCCGAATAGTCGAGCCTTGGCCCGGTCGCGCCGGGGTTGGGGATGTGCCGGGTCTGGAAGGAATAGCTCATCACGCTGAGATAGTTCGGCTTGCAGTTCACATTGTCACCGCCGCCGTGACCAAGGCCGAGCGTGTGGCCAAGCTCGTGCATGATGGTGCCTGCCTGCTGCCGGCGCGTGCCGACGCTATGCCCGCTCGCGTCCTGCCCCCAGCCGTCACCGAGCGAGACGACGAAATTGCCGCGCTTCGCCCGGCCCGAGGACTTGCCGCCATCGCGGGCGTGGGCGTAGAGCGCGTAGCGATAGACCAGCGCCTTGGCCGCGAGGATCTTGTCGGCATCGGGATCGGCCCGTTCGGCCGCGGTGCCGAAATTCGCCTCCCTGATGTCGTCGACATCACCCCATGTGGTGATGTCGAGCACCTCCGGGATCTGATCGTCCTGGTCGATCACCAGATCGATGCCGGTGCTGCCGTCCGGATTGCTGACAGGTGCAGTCGCGAAGGCCGCGATCACGTCGTTGACCGCGTCGTCGTTCGGGTCGTGGTTGGTCATGAAGTCCATCTCGACATAGACGTTCTTGCGGTCCGGATCGGCCCCCGGCGGGGTGAAATCGGCCACGCCGTCGCAGTCGATATCGATCCCGGCCTGCTCCCAGACATCGAACAGCCCGTCGACATCGCTGTCCATGCCGCTCGGTCGCGCCGCGCGGAAGGCCAGCGCGTTGACCGCACGGCCGACACCCCATTCGTCGCCACCATCCTGCAGCAATTCGAAGCCGCGCAGGCGGTCGTCGTAGACGAACCAGCGCGGCCCCGAGCCGCCGTTGCGCCCGACGGCGATCTCATCGACGAAGTCGCCGTCGGGATCCCCCACCGCGATGGCCCGCACCCCGCGGGTGACACCCCAGCCGGAGGCCAGCTCCTCCAGCATCCGAAAGCCCGCAGCCGCATCATCGAAGGTCAGGACGCGCACACCGGAGCCGCCGTTGCGCCCCACGACCAGCTCGTCCATGCCGTCGCCATCGAGGTCTCCGAGCGCCAGTGCCGTGGTCTCACGCGTCGTGCCCCAGCCGTCTCCGCCGCTCTGAAGAAGCGCGAAATTGCCGTCTGCCCCGTCGAAGACGCCCCAGTGGAAATTGGCGCCGGCATCGCGCCCGACGGCGATCTCGTCGAAGCCGTCGCCGTCGACGTCACCGGTCGCGAGCGCGGTTACCCGGCGCCCGGCGCCCCAGCTGGCTCCCGCGGCGATCATCTCGGCGAAGCCGCCGGCTGCGTCGTCCACCACGATCCAGCGCGGCCGCGCCACGGCCCCGCCCGAGCGCCCGACGACCAGCTCGTCACGGCCATCGCCATCGACGTCCCCGAAGGCAAGCGCGGTCACGCGGCGGTCGCTCCCCCAGCTGGAGCCCCCGGTGTGGAGCACGGCGAAATTGGCGTCGCGGTCATCGTAGATCTCGAACCGCATCCCGTCCGGCGCGTCCCGGCCCACGGCCATCTCAAGCGCGGCATCGCCATCGACATTGCCGAAGGCGATGGCGGTCGCACTGCGTCCGGCGCCCCAGCCGTTGCCCAGCGAGGCGATCTGCCCGAAGCCGGCATTGGCATCGTCGAAAAGCAGCACACGCACCGACTGCGAAGCGGCGCCGTCTCGCCCGACAGCGAACTCGTCGCGCCCGTCGCCGTCGATGTCGCCGACCGCGACCGACAGCGCTTCGCGTGCGATACCCCACCCGTCGCCGCCACGCGTTTCGAGTGCATAGCCGGACGGATCATCTCCGAAGACGAACCACCTGTGATTGTCTCCCGCGTCACGCCCCACCACCAGCTCGTCACGACAATCACGATCCAGATCGGCGGCAACGGACGCAGGAAAGGCCATTAATAAACAGGCCACTAAACGAAAGTGAAAAGACCGGACCATAACACCTCGCAAAGAAAAATGGTGAATTCAATGCGAGGACAATACCACTTTAAGGCGATTCTCACGATGAGAAACCAGCGAGATCCGAAGGTTGCGACGCTTGCAGGGCGCCGTCCCGCGGGGGCGATGTGCGCGGGCATGGCACCTGCTCCGCCCGAGCCCTCCCAGCGCGACGCGCCGAGGCGCTGCGCCCAGCCCTCCTTGAAATCGGCTGATCAGCCGCCCTGAAAGCCGGTCAGGGTCCGTGTCAGGTTCGCCCCGAGCGACGGGCTCAGATAGCCCCCCTCCTGCACGAAGAGCGTTGGCAGGCCGGCCTTGGCGATGGCCGCGCCGATGCGCGCGAAGCCGTCCTGCGTCACGGCGAAGCCCTTGAACGGGTCGTCGATCGAGGCATCAAGCCCCAGCGCCACGACCAGCGCCTCGGTGCCGAAGCTCCCGATCCGCTCGAGCGCGATCTCCAGCGCCGCGAGGTAGGCCACGTCGTCGGTGCCCCGGGGCAACGGCAGGTTCAGGTTGCAACCGGTGCCGCGCCCCTCGCCGCGCTCCTGCACATGGCCCCAGAAGAACGGGTAGAAGCGCGCCGGATCGGCGTGCAGCGAGACGGTCAGAACGTCATCGCGGCCGTAGAAGATCCCCTGCGTGCCGTTGCCGTGATGCACATCCACATCAAGGATCGCAGGCCGCAGACCTGCCGCGCGCAGCCGCTCGGCGGCGATGCCGGCATTGTTGAGAAAGCAGAACCCGCCGGCGAGATCACCGAAGGCGTGGTGCCCGGGCGGGCGCGACAGCGCATAGGCCGCCCCCGCGCCGCCCGCGATAAGGTCGGCCCCGGCGATGGCGCTCTGCGCCGACCAGTAGGCCGCCTCGAAGGTGTGCTCGGCGATCGGACAGGCGGTGTCGGCCTGATGGTAACCGGCCTGCCCGATGGCGGATTTCGGATAGCCGTCGCTGCGGTTGGCCGGGTGGATGTTCGGGATCACCTCTGGGCCGGCATCGGGAATGCGCTGCCAGCGGGTGTAGATGTTGCGCAGGAAGGTCAGGTACTCGGGCGAGTGCAGCGCCGCGATGGGGCCGAGCCCGGCATCCCGGGGCGCCTCGAAGGCGCAGCCGGCGTCTCCGGCGGCGGCTTTCAGCACCTCGATCCGGCGCGGTTCCTCGGGGCTGGGATAGACCTTGCCGTTGGCCATGAAATGCTTGGGATCGTGGTGCCACTGGCGGTCGTCGAGAAAGGCTTTCATCGGGTGTCCTTCAGGGCCTCGCAGCCCGTTTCATCAAGATGCATCTCGGTCTGTCCCTCGGCCGGGGTGAAGCCGAGACGCTCGTAGAAACTGCGGGCGCGCGGCGTGGCGTGGTAGACGTTGAGCTTCATCCGCCCCGCCCCCCAACACGCCTGCGCATCGCGCAGCACCGCCGCCAGCAGGCGCGGGCCAAGCCCGCTGCCCCGGGTCTGCGCATCGACCCAGAGATCCGAGACATAGACCACCACGCCCCCGCGCGCGGTCGAGAAGCTCGGCGAGTAGAGCGCAACGCCCAGCGTCTCGCCCGCCTCGTTGGCGAGCACGGCGCGAAAGGCCGGATGCGCGCCGAAGCCCGCACGGCGCAGCTCGTCCACCCCAGCTCGATGGGTATCGCCCAGATCCTGCGAGAGCCGTGCCAGCGCCGCGTGCAGGCGCGGCACTTGGGCCTCGGTCGCGACCTCGAACCGAACAGTCATATCGCCGTCCTGTCCGCGCCCTTGAGGCCCAGCATGGCGCGCGCCTCGTCGGGGGTGGCGGGCTCGCGGCCCAGTTCTTCGACGATCCGGCGGATCTTGGCGACCTGCTCGGCATTGGACCGGGCCAGCGTGCCGCGTGCAATGGTGAGGCTGTCCTCGAGCCCCACCCGGACGTGCCCGCCCATGGCGGCGGCCATGGTGGCCAGAGGCATCTGGTGACGCCCGGCGGCGAGCACCGAGAACTGGTAGCTGTCGCCGAAAAGCTTGTCGGCGATACGCTTCATGTGATCGAGGTTCTCGGGGTCCGGCCCGATCCCGCCCAGCACGCCAAAGACGAATTGCAAAAAGATCGGCCCGCTCACCAGCCCGCGATCGACGAAGTGTCGCAGCATGTAGAGGTGGCCCACGTCGTAGCACTCGAACTCGAAACGTGCGCCGCGCTTCTCGCCCATCTCGGTCAGCACATGGGCGATGTCGCGGGGCGTGTTCTTGAAGATCAGGTCGTCGGAGTTCTCGAGGAACGGCTGCTCCCAGTCGTGCTCCCACTCCGAGATCCGCGCCGCCATCGGGTAGAGCGCGAAGTTCATCGAGCCCATGTTGAGCGAACACATCTCTGGCTCCGCCGCCTTGGGCGCGGCCAGCCGCTCTTCGAGCGTCATCACCGCGCTGCCGCCGGTGGTGAGGTTGAGCACGGCGCCGGTGCCCTGCTTCAGCCGGGGCAGGAAGGCGTTGAAAAGCTCCGGACTTGCCGACGGTTTGCCGGTTCCAGGGTCGCGCGCGTGCAGGTGCAGGATTGCGGCCCCGGCCTCGGCAGCGGCCACGCCCTGCTCGACGATCTCGTCGGCAGTGACCGGCAGGTGCGGCGACATGGTCGGCGTATGGATCGAGCCGGTGAGCGCGCAGGTGATCAGGATCTTCGACATTCAGACCACCTCGCCCAGAGCGGGCAGCTCGGCCCGGAACTGCGTCAGCGACAGGTCGAGCCCGGCGACGATCTCGTCGAGATGGGTCTCGGTCACGATCAGCGGCGGGCAGACGAGGATGTGGTCGCCCTCGACGCCGTCGCGGGTGCGCCGGGAATAGACGATCAGCCCGTTGTCATAGGCGATCTGCACGAAGCGGTCGAAGGCACGCAGCTCTTTCGGCAGCGGCGTCTTCCTGACCGGGTCGGCCATGAACTCGAAGGCGGTCAGCAGCCCCTTGCCCCGGACATCGCCGATGATCTCGTGCTTCTGGGCCAGCGCGTGAAGACGCGCGAGGAGGGTCTTGCCCATCGCCGCGGCATTGGCCACGAGGCCCTGCCGGTCGATCTCGTCCAGCACCGCGGCCCCGGCAGCGCAGGCCAGCGGGTTGCCGGCATAGGTGAAGCCATGGGCGAAACCGCCCTGCCCCAGCACCGGCTCGACCATCCACTCCGGCGCCACGATGCCGCCCAGCGGCGCGTAACCGGCGGCAAAGCCCTTTGACAGCACCACGATGTCGGGCCGTGTGTTCCAGTGTTCGCAGCCCAGAAAGGCACCGGTGCGCCCGGCGCCCGTCATCACCTCGTCCATGATCAGCAAGACGCCGTAGCGGTCGCAGATCTCGCGGATGCGCTGCATGTAGCCCTCGGGCGGCACCAGTGCCCCGGTCGACGCGCCGCCCACCGGCTCGAGCAGGAAAGCGAGCACGCTCTCGGGCCCCTCGGCCTCGATCTGCGCCTCGAGCATGTCGGCGTAGTGCTTCCCCGTCGCGGGATCGGACGGGTCAAGCCCGTCGAGATAGGCGCGCGGCGCCGGCACCTTGGGCATCTCGCGCATCATCGGCGCGAAGGGCTCGGTCAGCGAGCGATAGCCGGTGACCGCCAGCGCGCCCAGCGTGCAGCCATGATAGGAGGGGCTGCGCGAGATCACCTTCCAGCGGCTGCCCTGCCCGACGGCGACGGCATATTGCCGGGCGAGCTTCATGGCGCTCTCGATCGCTTCGGAGCCGCCCGAGACGAAGAACACGCGGTTCAGCCCTTCGGGCATCTTCTCGACTGTCTTGGCAGCAAGGCGCTCGCTGGCCTCGGTCTCGAAATGCAGCCGGTAGCCGAAGGTCGCGCGCTCCATCTGCTCGCGCATCGCCGCCAGCACGGTGGCGTTGGAGTGGCCGATATTGCAGACCATCGCGCCGGACGAGCCGTCGAGGTAGCGCTTGCCGTCGGTGTCCCACATATAGACGCCGCGGGCTTGGTCGAGCACGGGTTTGCGCCCGTGCCCCTGGTAGAAGAGGTGGCTCATTGTGCCTCCGTGGGAAGGGCCGAGGCATCCTTGGCGCGGAAGCCGATCCGCACCTCGGCGCCTTGTTCGAATGGTCGGTCGTCGATCATGTTGATCGCCTGAAGCTGTCGCTCGCCGAGGCGCAGGAAGTAGCGGACGGTCTGGCCCTGGTAGTCCACTGTCTCGACCGTCGCCGGCGCGGTGAGCATGGTCTCCCCGGTCTCGCCCGGGTGCAAGACACGCAGCTTCTCGGCCCTCAGGACGAGTTGCGCGGGCCCCTGCCCGGTCAGCCGCTCGGCCTTGTGCGCCGGGATCGCCACAGCGCCGAACGGCGCCACGTCGAGCGTCGCGCCCTCGGGCCCGTTGGCCGTGCAAGTGGCGGGCAACATGTTGGACGCGCCGAGGAAGTTCGCCACGAACTCGGAGGCGGGATTGTTGTAGACCTGCTCGGGCGAGCCCATCTGCTCGATCCGGCCGGCGCTCATCACCACGATCTGGTCCGACATGGCGAGCGCCTCGGACTGGTCGTGGGTGACGAAGACGGTGGTCACGCCGATCTGTTCCTGGATGCGCTTGAGCTCGACCCGCATGTCCTCGCGCAGGTTGGCGTCGAGCGCCGAGAGCGGCTCGTCGAGCAGCAGCACGTCGGGCTCGATGACGATGGCCCGTGCCAGCGCGATGCGCTGTTGCTGGCCGCCGGAGAGTTCCTTGGGGTAGCGCTCGCCCACATGCGGCAGCTGCACCAGCTCCAGCGCGGCTTGTACCCGGGCCGGGATCTCGGCCTTGGGCACATCGCGGTATTTCAGACCGAAGGCGACGTTCTCGGCCACGGTCTTGTGCGGAAACAACGCGTAGTTCTGGAACACGATGCCGAGGTTGCGCTTGTGGATCGGCACGTCATTGACCCGCGTGCCGCCGATCAGGATCTCGCCCTCGGTCGGATCGAGCAGCCCTGCGATCATCCGCAGGTTCGTGGTCTTGCCGCAACCCGACGGCCCCAGCAGCGTGACAAAGGCGCCGTCCGGGATCTCGAGATTGACCTGATGCACCGCGGTGAACTTGTGAAAGCGCTTCACGACGTTTTGGAGGGTGACGGAGCTCATGCGCAGACGTCCTGAGTGGGAGAAATCAAGCTGGCGGGGGCGACATTCGCCCCCGCCAGGGTGGCTCAGTAGCCCTTCTGGACGCGGCCGAAGGTCTTCGACCACTCCGCCTCGTGGCCATTCCAGTAGGTCGGATCGGCGAAGGTCAGCCCCTCGAGCGTCCCTGTCGGATCGAAGGCCGGAAGCGTCGGGATCTTGGCGCCGAGTTCGACCTTCTGAGGGTCGAGCGCCGGCGGGTAGTTCTGCCCTTCGGCCACGGCGATCGAGGTCTCGGGGGCGAGCATGAAGTTCAGCAGTTCCTCGCAGGCCTCCATCGGCGAGCCCTTGAGCACGAAGAGGCATTCCTGCCAGCCATAGCCGTTGGGCGGATCCATGTAGCCGATGTCGTGCCCCTGCTCCTGCAGCGCGTAGATCCGGCCAGACCAGCCCTCGGTGACATAGATCTCTTCCTCGGCCAGCAGCGACATCAGCTCGGCGCCCGAGGTCCAGTATTTCAGCGACAGGTCGCGATGGGCGCGGATCGCCTCCCAGACGGCGTCCATGTCGGAGGCGTTGTTCGGGTCCTGCCCGGTCTGCAGCGCGCCGAACCAGATCCGCGTGCGCCAGTCGCCCCAGCCCGCGATCTTGCCCTTGTAGGCCTCGTCGATGAGGACCTTGGCGCCCTTCTCCTGCATCTCTTCGTCCGAGATGAACTTGCGGTTATAGGCAATGCCGGTGGTGCCGTAATCGTAGGGCACGCAGGAGATCTTGCCGTCGGTGATCGGGCGGTAGACATCGACCAGCTTCTTGATGACGTACTCGAGGTTGGGGATGTTGGCCTCGTTGAGCTCCGAGGTCAGCCCCAGCCCGGCATAGCGCGCATAGTCGAACACCCCCGACAGGTGGGCGATGTTATACTCGCCCGGCTGGCTCGCCTTGACCCGGCTGAGATACTCGTCGCCGCCGCCGAAGGTGCCGTCGACCACCTCGATGCCGGTCTTGGCGGTATAGGGATCGAAGGCGTGCTTGCGGAACGCCTCGGAAACCACCCCGCCCCAGCCGTCAAAGCGCACCTGCGTCACGTCCTGCGCGAAGGCGCGGTAGGGTGTCACCAGCCCGTAGGCGGCGCCGGCCGCGCCGATCAGCCCGAGGAACGAGCGGCGGTCGATATCGCCGTTCATGTAGCGCTCGCGCAGGCGTTCGTAGCGGGTGGTGTTGTCGATCTTCGTCATGTCTCTCTCCTTGTTGGGTCTCGTTGGCGAGGCGGCTTCAGGTGCCGCTCTTCTTTGAAAGGATGCGCGCCGCCGCCGCGCCGAGAAGCGGCAGGCCCACGGTCATCACGATCATCACCGTGCCCAGCGCGTTGATCTCGGGAGAGATCGAGTTGCGCAGCATGGCAAAGATCTGCGTCGGCACGGTCTCGACCCCGCCGGGTTTCCAGAACAGCGTGCCGGTGATGTCGTCGAAGCTGATGGTGAAGGCGAAGAGCGCACCGGCCAGAACCGCCGGCAGCATCAGCGGCAGGGTGATCTGGAAGAAGGTCTGCACCGGCGAGGCGCCGAGGCTCATGGCGGCCTCCTCGACATCGCGGCGAATGGCCATCAGCCGCGCCTGCACCACGAGGATGACGAAGGGCAGCGTGAAGATGACATGGCCGAAGAGCAGCAGGCCGAAGCTCTTGTTCACGCCGAGGAAGTTGAGAAACAGCAGCAGCGCCACCGCCAGCACCACCTCGGGCACGAGGATCGGTGCGATCAGCAGTGTCGAGATGACGTTCTCGCCAGGCACCCGGTAGCGCACCAGCGCGAGGCTCGCGAGCACCCCCAGCGTGGTCGAGATCAGCGCCGTCAGCAGGCCGAGGATGATCGAGGTGCGGAAGGCGCGCAGGATCGCTTCGTTCTGCGCCAGCTCGCCGAACCAGCGCAGCGAGACGCCGGTGATCGGGAAACTGCCGAACTGCGAGGCGTTGAAGCTCAGCAGCACCACCACGGCCACCGGCAGGAACATGAACACATAAACGAGCAGCGCGTAGCCGCGGATCAGGTGCCATCCCATCAGCCCAGCCCCTTCATCAGTTGCGCCATGCCCAGATAGCGGTTGTAGATCATCACCAAGAGCCCCAGCACCGCGAGCAGCATCAGGCTCAGCGCCGAGCCCAACGGCCAGTTGAGCTGGGTGATGATCGCCTCGTAGACGAGGTTGGCGAACATCGCGTCCGTGGGCCCACCCAGCACCAGCGGCGTGATGTAGGTGCCCGCCGCCAGCACGAAGCAGAGCAGCCCACCGGCGGCGAGGCCCGGCAGAGACAACGGCAGGGTCACCTGCACGAAGGCCTCCCAGCGCGTGGCGCCCAGCGAGGTGGCGGCGTCCTCGAGCGTCACGTCGATGCCATCGAGGCTGACGAAAACGTTGAGGATCATGAAGGGCAGCAGGAAATGCACCAGCCCGAGGATCACCGTGGTCTGGTTGTAGAGCATCTGGATCGGCTCCGAGATCACCCCGGTCCAGATCAGGAAGGTGTTGAGCGCGCCCGAGACCCCGAGGATGTTGATCCAGCTCATCGTGCGGATGATGTAACTGATCCAGAAGGGCAGCATCAGCAGCAGAAGAAGCACCGCCTTGTTGCCGCGCGAGCGGGCGATGAAATAGGCCGCCGGATAGCCCATCACGGCGCAGACCAGCGTGGTGATCGCCGCGATCTTCAGGGTGAAGAGCAGGATGTCGCGGTAGAACGGATCGCTCAGCGCCTCGCGCCAGTTGTCGAGGAAGAAGCCCGACTGGTCCGCCCCCGTCGCGGTGCGCAGCCAGAAGCTGTAGACCACGATGAACAGCAGCGGCACGAAGAGCAGCAGCGTGATCGCGGTGAGCGCCGGTGAGAGAAGGATCCAGGGCTGGCGCCGTTCTCGGGCTTCGATCGACATGAGGATGTCCCGTAAGGTTGCGGTCAGGCAGTTCGGATTTGACGGCACCTTGGGAAGGTGATTTTCATTGAGCAAATAGATAATGAGAATTGTGAATATAGGCGCCATCAATGACAGGCGATGATAGCGATCCCATTCCGGACCCGGGATCTCCCTACGATCCCGACCGCATCACCCGTGAGCTCGACTGGAATCTGCTGCGCACCTTCGTCGTCCTGGCCGAGGCGCGCTCGGTGACCGATGCCGCCGAGCGCCTCCGCCTGACCCAGCCCTCCGTCTCTACTGCCTTGAAACGGCTGGAAGATCGGATTGGCCGCAAGCTCATCGAGCGCGGCCCCGGCAAATACGCCCTGACCGAAGCCGGAGAGCTGCTGTATCGCGAGGCGCTTGACATCAACGGCTCGATCCTGCGCCTCTCGACCCTCATGCGCGAGATGACCGACGCGGTGCGCGGTCATGTGACCATCGCGGTGGCCAGCCACGTGGTGTGCCCGGTTTTTGATCGCCTGCTGGCCGATTTCCACGAGGCGCACCCGGAGGCGAGCCTGTCGATCAACGTGGTCTCCAGCGCCAGCGCCCTGACCGAGGTCTCGGCCAAGCGCGCGTCCTTCGCTGTCTGCCTCGTGCGCGACCGCAGCCCGCGGCTGGAATACCGCCGTCTCTACCGTGAGTTCTTCGGCCTGTTCTGCGGCCCGCGTCACCCGCTGTTCGGGCGCGAAGGGCTGACCAAGGCCGATCTCGCCGGCTGCACCACGGTGAGCTTCGACACGGACCGCCTGCAGGACGTTCTGAAACCGGTGACCCTGATGCGGGCGCAGTCTCTGCTTGGCGAGCGCATCACCGGTACGTCATCCAATCTCGAGGAGGTGCGGCGGATGATCATCGCCGGGCTCGGCATCGGGCCGCTGCCGGTGCACGTCGCCGCGCGCGACGTGGCCGATGGCCAGCTCTGGCAGACCCCGCCTTACGAGGATCTGCCGCCCATCGACGTGCACGTGGTCTGGAACCCGCGCGCAGTGAAGAACCGCGCCGAGGAGATCCTGCTGAAGATGCTCGACGAGATGATCGGGCGCATCCCGATCGAAGAGCGCACCTACGACAGCGCGATGCTGCCGCCAAGCTACCGGCACCGGCCCTGACGACAGCCCCCATCGCGGCCCGCCCCAGCGCGGCCCATCTGCGCCAGACGCCGGCGGGACTTCAGCGGTAGCGCTTTTGCGACATGTCGAAGGCGCCGAGCGCGAGATCGCGCTTGTAGAAGCGGTGATCGGTCTTGAGCCGCTTCACGGCCGATCGCGCGAAGCACAGGATGTCGTCCATGAACAGCTCGTCGGGCGCCATCGCCTCGAGGATGCGCGGCTCGATGCGGTAATCGAGCTCGCCGGCATCGTCCGAGCGGGCGTGGGCCTGCGCCAGCGCCAGCCCGCAGGCATGGGCATAGTGCTTCCAGCTCTTGTCGGACAGGTCGTCGAGGTCGATGTCGTCGCGGAACGGCGCACGCTCGCGCGACATGAAGCTCATGTCGTCGATCTCGACGCTGCCGTAGAACACGTCGCCGTTGGCGAGATGCACGGCTTGCCCGTGCGCGATGCGATCGCCCTCGCGCCCGGCGAAGAAGTCGTTCTCGGGCACCAGCCCCTCCAGCGCCGAGCGGCGGGCGCGCTTGAACTCGACGATCAGGTCGTCGGTGGCATCCTTGCTCGGCCCCTCGATCAGGCAGTAATAGCGCGGCAGGCCGAGAGAGGCGGTGCCCTGCCCGTGCCGGATGCACACGTCCTTGACCCTGAGCTCACCGGCGCGGCCCTGCGGCGCGATACCGTTCTGCTTGGCGACCTCGTTCACATAGCCCTGAAACTCATCGATCCGGGATGAGATCGGGGTCAGTTCTTCATTCGCGGGGAAGCCGCGGCCGGTCTCGTTCAGATAGCGATCCCAAAGCCATGCCTTGCGGCTCTTGGCGGCCTTCTTGAACATGCGCCGCACAACCTTGGGGCTGTTGTCGGCGCGCATCTGCTGGCTCGCCTCCTTGTCGTGGCGGGCGTAAAAGCCGATGCCCTCGCGATACCCCTTCAGGAACTCGCAGGTGATCTTCTTGCGCAGCTTCTTCTTGTGGCCGCCAATCTCTTCCGAGGCGATGAGAAAGCCCGTCGCGCCACGTTTCAGATCCCATGTGAAAGGCGCGTAGAGCACGTCGTCGAAATCGTTCACCCCGAAGATCGGCACATTGTCGGCGTTCGGCATGATGCCGAAGTTCTCCGGGTGCACATCGCCCAGTGCCAGAACCGTCGGCATGCGCTCGTCCTCGCCCAGCATGTCACGGTGGAACAGCAGCGAAGTGCCCCGGAAGAACGAGTAGAGCGACCCGGCCAGCTCCTCGAATTTCTCCCGCGCGCCTTCGGCCTTTTCGTCGATACGCACCGCGTGATCCTCGACGATGGTGTCGCGCACATGCCGGCGCCGCTCGAACCCGGTGAGCGCCGAAGGGCGCATCACGCAGGGATACTTGACGAAGGCGCCGCAGAGTTCGCGATAGGCCTCGACCCTGCTCTCGAGATTGCTGACCGGCGCGATCGCCTCTTCCTGTTCGGCGGCGGTCGCACGCGCCTTCGCGGGCGCGGTCTTTTTCTGGCTCTTGGGCGTCGCGCCTTGTGTCGTCTTGCTCATCGTCAGGCTCCCTTGGCTATGCCTCACAACGGCACAGAGCGCGCGCGGTTCCAGACAAGCACGCTTGCGCCACGCCCCCGCGGCAAGACCGGGCCAAGCGAGCGGGAGACGTTTCGGCAGCCCCCTTCATCTGGTCCATCCGTCGCTTCGAGGGCGACAATCCCCGAGCAAAAGCGGTCACGAACCGGGAAACCCAATACATTCATTGTGTTTGATATGGCATTGACCTACGCAAAATTCAGGTTGACCCTCATACACGCTCGCAGGCTATAATAAGCCTACATACTATTCGCCTCAAACGGGCGAACCCATCCAGATGGAGGAATGGATGACCAGATTCTCGAAACTCATCAGCGCGACCGCGCTTGCCGCGGCCATGGGCACCGCTGCCACCGCACAGGATGTGACGCTGATCATGCACCACTTCCTGCCGCCGGTCTCGAGTGCCCACAAGGACATGCTCAAACCCTGGGCCGAGAAGATCGAAACCGAGAGCGAGGGCCGCATCGCGATCGAGATCGCGCCGTCGATGGCGATGGGTGGCAAGCCCAACGAGCTTTACGGCCAGGTCCGCGACGGCGCAGCCGACATCGTCTGGACGCTGCTGGGCTATACCCCGGGCGTGTTCCCGCGCAGCGAGGTGTTCGAACTGCCGCTGGTCCATGCCGGCTCGGCGATCGACACCACGATGGCGCTGAACGCCTCGATGGACATGCTTGCCGAGGATTTCACCGACGTGAAGGTCCTGTTCATGCACAGCCATGACGGCAACCTGATCCACTCCGCCGGCGATCCGATCCGGAGCTTCGAGGATGCCGCGGGCCTCAAGCTGCGCACCCCCAGCCGCACCGGCGCATGGGTGATCAGTGGCATGGGTGCCGAGCCCGTGGGGATGCCGGTCCCGACCCTGCCCGAGGCGATGGCCAAGGGCGTGGTCGACGGCGCGCTGACGCCGTTCGAGATCGTGCCGGCGCTGAGCCTGCAGGAGCTCGACAAATCCACCACCGAGCTGCCCGACGGCGACCGCTTCGGCACATCGGTGTTCATGCTGGCGATGAATCAGGACATCTACGATGACCTGCCCGAGGATCTGCGCGCCGTCATCGACGCCAATTCCGGCATGAATGTCGCCGCAGAGATCGGCGCGCTGTGGGAAGGCTTCGAAGAGCCGGGCATCGCCGCGCTCGAGGCCGCCGGGGTCGAGCGCATCGTCCTCTCCGAGGAGGAAGGCGCCAAGTTCGACGCGGTCAGCGAGAAAGTCGTCCAGCAATGGATCGACGAGGTGACCGCGAAAGGCATTGACGGCGAAGCGCTTGTCGAAGGCGCCCGCGCCGCCGTGGCAGAAGCTGCCGCCGCGCGCTGAGCCGTCCGCCGACCGAACAGATCGCGGGAGGGGCCGCCTGCCCCTCCCGCTCACAGTGATTTCCGAGGGAGGCACTCATGAATGCCATTCTCTGGCGTGCAGCCGATATCTTCGCGCTGCTCGGAGGCGTCATCCTCCTGCTCATCGTCCTTGTGACCACCACCAACACCAGCGCCTTCATCCTCGACCGCATTGCACGGCTGATGGGCTCGGGCGTCTCGGGCCTGCCGGGCTACGAGGATTTCGTGCAGCTCGCGATCAGCTGCGTGGCGCTGATGTTCTTTCCGTTCTGCCAGGCCAATCGCGGCCATGTCTCGGTCGAGCTGTTCATGGAGCGGCTGCCGGCGGTGGTGCAGCGCGTCGTCGACAAGGTCTGGCTGCTGCTGACCGCCGGCATGGCGCTGTTTCTCGCCTACTGGATGGTGTTCGGCATGATCGAGACCCGCGACGACAGCGCCGTGACCTCGGTACTCAACTGGCCGGTCTGGCCGTTCTACATCCCCGGCATCGCGTCGATGGTCCTCTGGGCCCTCGTCGCCCTCGCCCAGATTCGCGGCGAGGTGCGCCATGCTTGATCCCATCACCGTCGGCGTGCTCGGCCTCGCCGTCCTGTTCCTGCTGCTGATCCTGCGTATGCCCGTGGGCATCGCGATGATCGTGGTGGGCATCGGCGGCACCTGGGTGCTGAGCCTCTTCGTGCCCTTCGTGCGCTTCGTGCCCTATATCCGGCAGTTCAAGTCGCTGCTGTGGGAGAACGTCGCCAACTACGACCTCTCGGTGGTGCCCCTCTTCGTGCTGATGGGCTACATCGCCGCCGAGGCGCGGCTCTCGTCGGACCTGTTCAAGGGGCTCGAGGCGCTGCTGTCGCGGCTGCGCGGCGGCGTCGCCATGGCGGCTGTCGCCGCCTGTGGCGGCTTCGGCGCGGTCTGCGGCTCGTCGCTGGCCACAGCCGCCACCATGGGCAAGGTCGCCCTGCCCGAGCTCCGCAAGCTCGGCTACGATCCCCGGCTCGCCTCAGGCGCGCTGGCGGCGGGCGGCACGCTGGGCATCCTGATCCCGCCCTCGGTGGCGCTGGTGATCTATGCAATCATCGTCGAGGGCTCGATCCTCAAGATGTTCCAGGCCGCAGTGATCCCCGGCATGATGGCGGTGCTGGGCTTCATCCTCGTGATCGCGGTCTCGGTGAAACTGAACCCTTCGCTCGCCCCCGAGCCCAAGCCGATGGAGCGCGCCGAGCGCCGCGTGGCGCTGCGCCGGCTGATCCCGGTGCTGGCGATCTTCGGCTCCATCATCCTCGGCCTCGGCTTCGGCCTCTTCACCCCGACGCCCGCCGCCTCGATCGGGGTGTTCGCGATCACCGTCTACGGCCTCGTCCTGCGCTGGGTCACCGGCGAGGGCCTGGGTCTCGCGGGTCTGGTGCGCGCGGTGCGCTCGACCGCGATCACCGCCGGCATGATCTACCTGATCCTGTTCGGTGCCGAGGTGCTGAAAGGCTTCTTCACCCGCACCGGCCTGCCGCAGGCGCTGAGCGAATGGGCCGCCACCAGCGGGCTCGACCCGATGCTGGTACTGGTCATCATGCTGGTGATCTTCGTGGTCCTCGGCTGCTTCATGGAAAGCCTCGCGATGATCCTCGTGGTGGTGCCGTTCTTCTGGCCGACGCTGATCGCGCTCAACGGCGGCGATTTCGCCACCGCCGACACCGCCGCCTTCGGCATGGACAATGACAGCCTGAAGATCTGGTTCGGGATATTGGCGCTGATCGTAGTCGAGCTGGGGCTGATCACCCCGCCGGTGGGGCTCAACGTGTTCATCATCGCCTCGCTGGCGCAGAACACGAGGATGGCGACGGTGTTCCGCGGCGTGATGCCGTTCCTCGGCGCCGAGGTGATCCGGGTGGCGATCCTGCTGATGATCCCGGCTCTGACGCTCCTGGTGCCGCGCTGGCTCGGCGGCTGATCCTGCGCGCGCAGGACAGACCCGCAAACGAGAAAGGGGCGCCCCGGTGGCGCCCCTTGTCTTTTTGAAGCGGCCGGTCCTCAGAGCTCGCGCAGGTAGGCCCAGGAGGCGTAGCCGCGCAGGCCCCGCGCCTTGTCGAGCGAGATCTCGCACCAGCGGGTGCTGCCGGTCTGGGTGCAGTCGTAAATCCGCACCACGGTGCCGTTGGGCAGGCCGAGGATCACGTCAAAGCCGGTGCCCGGCCCGCCGCGCATCTTCAGCATGTCGCCGTCGGGCACGCCGAAGACCTCGAAGCGGTCGCGCAGGCCCGCGCCTGCCGGTTGGGTGATGAGAAGGGCCGCCGTCACGCCTGCCGCAAGCGCCCTGAACCATGATCCGCGCATGGCTGTCTCCTGTCTGTCTGCTCTTGTTGTCTTTCGCAGCAGTCTACCCTGTCAGGGACGAAAACGGAACGGATTGATGACATGGCGGGCACGGGCGGCGCAGCCTTGCCCCCTCCGGCCCCAAGACGGCGCCGCGCATCGCTCGGATGCCCGCGGCACAAGCGCCCTATTTCGGCGCCGTGATCAGCGCGTAATCCTGTGGCTCGCGGTGCAAGGCGAAGTTGAACACGTTGGCGCGGATCTCGGTGCAGCGGTCGAGGTCGATCTCGGCGCTGATCACCTCGTCGCCCGAGGTCACGCAACGCGCCACGATCTCGCCGGTGGGCGCCACGATGACGCTGCCGCCGATCAGCTCGCTGCCCTCCTCCATGCCGGCCTTGGCAACCGCCACCGCCCAGAGCCCGTTCTGGTAGCAGCCCGCCTGCACCGACAACTCGTTGTGGAAATACTGCAGGTGATCGTGCTCGGGCGCCGGCGGGTAATGCAGCGGCGTGTTGTAGCCCAGCACCACCAGCTCTGCCCCGCCAAGTCCCAGCATGCGCCAGGTCTCGGGCCAGCGGCGATCGTTGCAGATGCACATGCCGAGCTTGCCACCGAAGGCATCAAAGACCGGGAAGCCCATGTCGCCCTTCTCGAAATAGCGTTTCTCGAGATGCTGGAACGGGCGCCATTCCTCGTTCTCGAAATGGCCCGGGAGGTGGATCTTGCGGTACTTGCCGACGATCTCGCCCCGGCCCGAAACGAGGATCGCGGTGTTGAAATGCCGCCCCTCGGGCGTCAGCTCGGCATAGCCCAGGTGGAAGCCGATCTTCAGCTCGCGGGCCAGATCGAAGAGCGGTTTGACCTCGCCGTTGGGCATCTCGGTCTCGAACCATTGGTCGATCTCGGCCGTGTCCTGCATGTACCAGCGCGGGAAGAAGGTGGTGAGCGCCAGCTCGGGGAACACCACCAGCGCGGCACCGCGCGCATGGGCGCTGCGCATCATGGCGCACATTCGCGACACTGCCGAGGCGCGCGGCTCGTCCCTTGCGATCGGTCCCATCTGCGCTGCCGCGACGACAAATTTCCGGCTCATGCTCTAGCTCCTGCCAGCGTGCAGACGAGATCGAGCAGGAGCTGGGCCCCCGACGCGAGATCGTCCGGATCGCTGTGTTCCTTGATATTGTGGCTCAGCCCGTTCTCGGAGGGCACGAAGATCATCGCCGTGGGGCAGAGCGGCGCGAACATCTGTGCGTCGTGACCGGCGCCCGAGGGCATGCGTTTCACGCTCATCTGACGCGCCTGTGCCGCCGCCTCGACATTGTCGACGAGCCCCCCGTCGAAGACCACCGGCGCGAAGCGCGCCATCTCGCGGATCGAGACCGCACAGCCTGCCTCGGATGCGACCGCCTGCGCGAAGGCCGTCAGGCGCGCGGTGGCGGCCTCGAGCACGGCGCCGTCGGTGTTGCGCAGATCGACCGTCAGTCGCGCGGTCTCGGGCACCACGTTGACGAGCCCCGGCGACAGCTCGAACACGCCCACGGTGGCGACCTGCGGCGGGCCGTTCCCGGCGGCGATGGCATCGGCCTCGCGGGCGATGCGCATGGCGACCTGGCCTGCGTCGCGGCGCAGCGCCATCGGGGTGGTGCCGGCGTGATTGGTCTGACCGGTGACGGTGAACTCGGTCCAGTGGATGCCCTGCACGCCGGTGACCGCGCCGATGCGGACGCCCTCCTGTTCGAGCACCGGCCCCTGCTCGATATGCAGCTCGAGATAGGCCGCCGGGATCACCGGCGCGTCGCCGCCGCGATAGCCGATGCGGTCGAGCTCCTCGCCCACCACACCCATGCCATCGGTGGCGGTGACGGCGAGCATCTCGCCCTGATCGAGCGCGCCGCAATAGACGCCAGAGCCCATCATGTCGGGGGCAAAGCGCGCGCCCTCTTCGTTGGTGAAGGCGGCAACGGCGATGGGCGCCTCGGTGGCAGTGCCACGGTCGTTCAGCGTCTCGACCATCTCGAGCCCGGCCAGCACGCCGAGCGCGCCGTCATAGAGCCCGCCGGTGGCGACGGAGTCGATATGCGAGCCGACCATCACCGGGGCACCCGCGCCCTGCCCGGCGCGGATGCCCCAGATATTGCCGATGGCATCGATATGTACGGCCATCCCCAGCCGCTCCATCTCGGCCACCAGCCAATCGCGCCCCGCTTTGTCGGCGTCGGTGAGTGCAAGCCGGCACACGCCGCCGCCCTCGAGCGCTCCGATCTGTCCGAGCGTCGTCAGCCGCCTAAGCAGGCGCGCGCCGTCGATCTCGGGCGTCATGCGGCCTCCCCGCGGACCTCGGCGGCGCTCATGCCCACAAGCTCCTCGTAAAGGGCCGCGTCGGTGTCGCCCTCGGTGCCGAAGATCAGCACACGCGAAGACGCGTCGAGCCCCAGCGCCGCGCGCGCCTCTTCGTCGCCCATCGCGGCGGCAAGGCCCGCGAGGCCCGCGACGGCGGATTCCCCCGCCACGATCGCCGGATCGCCGCCCTCGGGATGGGCCAGCCGCTTCATCTCGGCCACCGCCGAGGCATCGGTCAGAGCCATCACCGCGTCGCCGTGATCGCGCAGGATCTCCCAGGCCAGCGCCGAGACCTCGCCGCAGGCCAGCCCCGCCATCAGCGTGTCGAGATCGCCCTCGACCGCCGTGGGCGTGCCCGCGCGCATGGTCTCGAGCCAGCAGGCCGACTGATCGGGATCACAGAGCACGATGGTCGGCCGCGCCGCGCCGTAGCGGCGCACCGCCTGCGCCGCCACTGCCGCGGCCATGCCGCCGACGCCGGTCTGCAGGAACACGTGGGTGGGCGGCTCGGAGAGCGCATCATAGGCCTCGGCCGCCATCACCTCGTAGCCCTGCATCACGTCCTTGGGGATCTCCATGTAACCCTCGTAGGAGGTGTCGGAGACCACGAACCAGCCCTCTCGGGTGGCGGTCTCCTGCGCCTCGCGCACGCTGTCGTCGTAATTGCCCGCACAGCGGCGCACCTCGGCGCCATAGGCCTCGATGGCGGCCTTGCGCCCCTCCGAGACCGTGGCATGGATGAAGATCACGCAGGCGCAGCCGAAATTCTGCGCCCCCCACGCGACCGAGCGGCCATGGTTGCCGTCGGTGGCGCAGCAAACCGTGATCTTGGCGGCCTCGTCCGGGTGGGCGACCTGCGTCACCTCGGCCATCGAGACCTCGCGGCCCAGCGCCTCACCGATTTTGCGGGCCAGCAGCCGCGCCACTGCGTAGGCCCCGCCCAGCGCCTTGAAGCTGCCAAGGCCGAAGCGCGTGGCCTCGTCCTTGTAGCGCAGCTCTGCCACGCCGAGCCTTGCCGCCAGCGCCGGCAGCGCGTGCAGCTTGGTCTCGGCGTGGCCGGGCCATCCCGATATCGTCTCACGCGCCAGCGCAAGCCCCGCGTCGGACAGGATCGCATCCTGCTCCGCCGTCCAGGGTTTGTCATGCTCCGCGAGTGGGTTAAGGCACAAAGTGAAAGCGGCATCGGTGCCTGCGCCGCGCGTGAGATCGGGTGTCATCGGTGGTCCTTGGGGTCTTTCATGTCATCCTCAGGATGCGCGTTTCTGCCGGGACGCGAAAGGGACAGCACGCCCCGGCAGAGGGTTTGTCGATCAGAAGTCGGTCTTCTCCTCCTCGATCGACGACAGCATGGCCTCGAGCATCGCGGTGCCCTCGGCGCCGTAATTTTCCTCGATCAGCGCGCGCACGGCGGGCTGGGCGGCCTCGGCGAACTTGGCCTGCTCCTCGGGGGTGACGACGTTCACCTCCATCTTGGCGGCGAGCGCCGGCAGGCCCTTCTCGGAAGCCTCGATCACCCGGCTCATCGAGCGGCCCGCGTCGGTGGCGACATCGGCAGCCCATTTCACCAAGTACTGATCCTCTTCCGACAGCGAGCCAAGGAACTCGGCGTTCATCGTCCAGATGTAGGGGGTGATCAGGTGGTTGGTGATCGAGAGATACTGCTGCACCTCGTCGAACTTGGCGAAGGCGATGATCGGCACCGGGTTCATCTGGCCGTCGGCGACGCCGGTCTGCAGCGCGGTGTAGACCTCGGCCCAGGGCAGCGGGGTCGGCTGGCCGCCCAGCGACGAGATCATCGCCTCGTGGGTCGGCAGCGTCATGGTGCGGATCTTGAGCCCGTCCATGTCCTCGACCGAGGCGATCGGGCGGACGCTGTCGGTGAAGGCGAAGAAACCGCCGCTATCGAGCAGACCCAGCACCTCGAGCCCAGTCTTCTCCTCAAGGTCGGCGACGAAGGCCTCGCCGAAGCTGCTGTCAGTGTCGATCACCTTGGAGGCGACGCCGATATTCGGGAAGGCGAAGGGAATGTCGAACACGCCGACCAGCGGGTAATGCTGCGCCATGCCGCCCGAGGACGAGATGGTCGATTCAACGAGGCCCGAGCGCACCTGCTCGATCACTTCGTTGTCCTTGCCGAGCTGACCGTTGGGGAACAGCTGCACCTCGATGCGGCCATTCGAGTTCGACTCAACGAGGCTTTTGAACACCGCGCCCATGGCGCCGGAATGCGAGGCAAACGGATCCTCGGGGTTCAGGTGCGCGAGGCGGATGGTGACGTCCTGCGCCATGGCGCCGGTCGCCATGAGCGCCGCGATGGCGGTGGTTGCAAGAAACTTCATGTGTTGGCTCCCTTGGTTGGAAATCGCGCGGGTTCAGAGCCCGAGCAGTCTTGGTATGAAAAGCGTGAGGTCGGACCAGTAGGCGACGACCAGAAGGATGGTCACTTCGGCAAGGATGAACGGCCAGAGCTCGCGGGTGATCGCCTCGACCTTCTCGCCGGTGACCGAGGCCAGCACGAAGAGGCAGGCGCCCACCGGGGGTGTCATCAGCGAGATGTTGAGCGCGAGGATGATCATGATGCCCGCATGCACCGGCTCCATCCCGATCTGCACCGTGAGCGGCGCCAGCACCGGGGCGAGAATGATCAGCGTGGCGTTGATGTCCATCACCAGCCCGATGACCAGCAGCAGCAGCAGGATCAGGCCGATGATCACCATCGGGTTGTCGGAGATGCTGAGCATGCCCTCGGCGATGGCCTGCGGGATGCGGTTGAAGGTCATCCACCAGCCAAGGATCGAGGCTGAGGCGATGATCAGGAAGATCACCCCGGTGATCCGCGTGGTGCGCACCGCGACCTCGTAGAGATCGCGCCAGCTCAGCGCCCGGTAGACCAGCCCGCCGACCACGAGCGCGTAGGCCACGGCGATGGCCGCCGCCTCGGTGGGGGTGGCGAATCCGCCCAAGATGGCCCCGAGGATGAAGACCGGAAGCAGCGCGGCGAGAAAGCCCTCCTTGAGCGCGGCGCCCACGAGCCTCAGGCTCGGACGCCCTTCGCCCTTGGGCAGGCCCTTGCGGCGCGCGGTGAGCGCGATCACGGTCATGCAGATGGCGCAGATCAGCAGCCCCGGGAGGATGCCGGCGGCAAACAGCCCGGCGATCGAGACGCCCATGATCGAGCCGTAGATGATCGCCAGCGTCGAGGGCGGGATGGTCGGTCCGATGATCGAGCCGGCGGCCGTCACCGCGCAGGCATAGGGCCGCGAGTAGCCCCCCTTGACCATCGCCGGCACCAGCGTGTTGCCGAAAGCGGCGCTGTCGGCGGTGGCCGAGCCGGTGAGGCCCGCGAACATCACGCTGGCCACCATGTTGGAATGGGCCATGCCGCCGCGCATCCAGCCGACCAGCGCGTCGGCCAGCCGCACCAGCCCCATGGTGATCCCCGAGCGATTCATGATCTCGCCGGCGAGGATGAAGAACGGCATGGCGAGGAAGGGAAACAGGTCGAGCCCGGCAAACATCCGGTCCGGCACCATCTGCATGAAGCGCGGCCCCATATCGATGATGCCCACCACGCCTGCGACGCCGATGGCAAAGCCCACCGGCAGGCCGAAGGCGAGAAGCCCGAAAAACGCGACCGCGACCATCAACGCACCCATGCTCAGATCTCCTCGTCCATCGGGGGAAGGCTCGCGCCGGTGCTCTTCGGCGCGCGCTCGGCAAAGGCATCGTGAATGCCCACCAGAAGCAGTTGCAGGCAGGCCATCAGGGCCGCCAGAGGCACCCCCATGAACGGCCAGCCCTTGGGGATCTGGTAGATCATCGTGAGCCGCGAGAAGCCCTTCACCGCGAAACCGATGCCGTAGAAGAACAGCGCTGCGAAGAAAGCGAAGGCGATCACGTCGAAGGCGATGGCCAGCCAGCGCCGCACCGGCGCCGGCAGGCGCGAGAAGATGAATTCGACGCCGATATGCTCGCGGTGCGCGATGCCGGAGGACACAGCCAGCAGCGCCATCCAGATCATCAGGTAACGCGCCAGCTCTTCGGTGAAGGTGAGCGGCAGCGGGATCACGTAGCGCACCAGCACGCCAAGCCAGACGTCGAGCACCAGCAGCACCAGAAGCGCCACGCAGACACGCTCCACGAGCCAGTTCACCCGCAGGCTCAGATTCCTCGCCCTGGCTGAAATTTGCGACACGCTGCCCCCGACTCGTTTGCGTTGCGACCTCCCAATCGAAAATCCTCTTTCTTATTTCTGACAATAGTGAAAAACTATTTTCATATCCAAAACCCGTGAGACGCCCATCGCAATGCCTACGAAGACAGCAGACGCCGGCTCGGCCCCGATCTCCCGCCGCGTGCACGAGGCCTATGGCAGCCTGCCGGACGGGGAACGCCGCATCGCCGACGTCCTGCTCGGCAATCCCGGCGAGCTTGCGATGCTGACGGCGACCGAGCTGGCGGCGGCGGCCGGGGTCTCGAACGCCACGGTGAGCCGGTTCTTCCGGCGGCTGGGCTACGAGAGCTTCGAACAGGCGAAGCGGCAGGCGCGACGCCTGCGCGAGACCGGCTCGCCGCTCTATACCGGCAGCGCCACGCCCGCGAGCAAGCGCATCTCGGACCTGCTCCAGAGCGAGGTCACAGTGCTGGAAAGCACCCTCACCCGGCTCAACCCGGTCACCCTGCGCGAGATCGTCGAGGCCATGGCCACCGCCCCGCGCATCCGCACGCTGGGCTATCGCAACAGCCATTTCCTCGCACAATACGTCACCGCCCAGCTCGGCCAGATCCGCCGCGCCGTCTCGCCGCTGCTGCTGCCGGGCCAGACCCAGGCCGAGGGCATCGCGCTGTTGGACAAGGGCGACCTGGCGGTGGTGATCGGCCTGCGCCGGCGACCCGCAGGCTTCACCTCGGTGGTGCAGGAGATCTCAAGGCGCGGCGCACGCATCCTGCTGATCACCGACAAGACCATCCGCGAGGCACCGGCCCACGCCACCTGGACCATCGATTGCCAGGTCGAGACGGCGCAGTATTCCGATGCGTATTCCGGCGCGCTGGCGGTGTTGCGCCTGCTCGCGGTCGAGACCCGGCGGGCGCTTGGCGAGGCCGGGCAGACCTACCTCGAAGAGGTCGAGGCGCTCCGCGAGCGGCTGCAGGAGCTCGAGTAGCCGCCCGCCACTGGTCTCGCGCGCACCGCTCCTGTAGAGGCGAAGCACCAAACGCCTCAACCGCGACGGGATTTCCGCCTTGCTCCTCCTCACGATCTGGCCGCTCTTCGCTTTGATCTGCCTTGGGTTCCTGCTCGCACGGGCGGGCTTTCCCGACCGGGCCTTCTGGCCCGCCGCAGAGCGGATAAACTATTTCGTGCTGTTCCCGGCACTGCTCGTGGCCAACCTCGTCGATGCGCCGGTGCGTGACCCGGCGATCCTGCGGCTTGGCGGCGCGATGGTGGCCACGACCTGCATTGCGGCGCTGGTGATGACCCTCCTGCGCAACACCGTGATGAAGGCCCCCGCGGCCCGCTTCGGCCCGGCGCTTCAGGGCGTGGTGCGCTTCAACACCTATCTCGGCCTTGCCATCACCGCGAGCCTTGCTGGCACCGAGGGGCTTGAGCGCGCGGCGGTGCTGCTGGCCGTGGGGGTGCCGCTGGTCAACGTGCTCTCGATCATCGCGCTCTCGGAGGCCAGCGTTCTGCGCCACCCGCTGCCGCTCTTGAAGACCATGGCCCGGAATCCGCTGATCCTGGGCTGCGTCGTGGGCATCGCGCTGGCGCTGGCAGGGACCGGCCTGCCCTTCGGCTCAAAGCGGGTGCTGGAGTTTCTCGCGCAGGCCAGCCTGCCGCTGGGCCTGCTCTGCGTCGGCGCGGCACTTCAGCCCAAGGCGATCCGAAGCGACGTGGCGGCGCTGGCGGGCCCCTCGCTGCTGCGGCTCATGGCGATGCCGGCGCTCGGCGCGGGGGTCGCCATGATCTTCGGGCTGGACGGGGTCGAGGCGCTGGTGCTGGTGGTGTTCATGGCGATCCCCACCGCCCCCACCGCCTACGTGCTGACCCGACAGCTTGGCGGCGACGGCACGCTCATGGCGGGGCTCGTGACGCTGCAGACGCTGGCGGCGGTGCTCACAATCCCCTTGATGCTCTGGCTGCTCGGGTTCGCCTGAGGCGCCCCCTACTGGAAGAAGTACTGCGCGTAGATCGGCGCACAGCCGGCGCCCAGTGCCCGTGCATTCGCGCCGACCAGCGCCGCCTCGGGGCGTGGCGGCACCATGCCCCGCGTGTCGAGTTTTTCGAGCTCCTCGCGGGTGCGTTCGACCAGCCGGTGGCGTACGTCCGCCGGGAACGCACCGTCGATCAGGATGGCCTCGAAATCCATCACCGAGCCGATCGAGCGCGTGGCATGGGCCAGCGCCTTCCCGGTGGCATCGATCCATTCGCTCAGCATCGGCTCGTAGTCGCGCCAGTCCTGCGGCATCTCCCACATCGCCGCCGCGTCGCCGCCGGCCTCCACGATGGCCGCCTCGAGCAGGTAGAGCGAGGCCGCGTCAATCAACTGTACTTCGCCGCCCTCCGGCCCCGGCACCCGCAGCGAGCCGAAGGCACCGGCATTGTGATGCGCGCCCGCCGCGACGCCGGAGTTCAGCACCACCCCTCCGCCGATGAACGATCCGATGAAGACATGGGCGTAATCGGTGAACTCGCGCCCCCGCCCGAAGATGTGCTCGGCCCGGCAGGCAGCGGTGCCATCGTTCTCGACGAAAAGCGGCAGCGGGCTGATCCGCCCCACCTCCTCGACGAAATCGATGTCACGCCAGACGGTGAAATCCTGCGGTGCGCCCAGCACCTCGGTCCAGCTCCAGATCTCGGAGGGTGCAGCGATGCCGATGCCGCAGAGGCGCTCGCGCTGGTAAGGCGTGAGCCCCGCGCCGAGCCGCTGCATCTCGCGGTCGAGATAGCCGAAGATCAGGTCGGGCATCGGGTAGCGATAGGTCATCTGCGACGCGTCGAGCACCTCGCCCATGATGTTCATCACCACCAGATCCGCCGAGCGCCGCCCGATCTTCAGCCCGAAGGTCAGCGCCGCGTCGGGATCGAGCGCCATTGGCACCGAGGGCTTTCCCACCCTGCCACGCTGCGGCTCACCGCGCAGCAGGAACCCCTCGGCCTCGAGCTTGCGCAGGATGTTCGAGACGGTCTGCGCCGAAAGGCCCGTGTGCTTGGCGAGGTCGCTTCCGGGCAGTGCACCGTTGCGCTGGATCATCGAAAGGATCAGCCGCTCGTTGTGCGCGCGCACGCCCGTCAGGTTGGCCCCGTTGCTGAGCCTGTGGATCTCGCTCCCATCCATGTCCTGTCCTCCTGCCATGCCGAAATCTACGCTCGGCAGGTTAATAAATCAATTCGAATTATTTATTGACCGGATCCCGGAATCGCTGTTATCCCTAACGCCAATCCGTCGGAGGGCGGAGAGTTCAGCGGTGCCAAGCGACATCGGCGCCGCTTCGGGAGGAGGACCGACTAGATGAAGACCACCATGAAATTGCTGTCGATCAGCGCCCTCGCGCTTGCCGCATCCACGCTTGGCGCGGCTGCGCAGGAGGTCAGCGCGTGCCTGATCACCAAGACCGACACCAACCCGTTCTTCGTGAAGATGCGCGAAGGCGCCGAGGCCAAGGCCGAAGAGCTCGGCATCTCGCTAAACAGCTATGCCGGCAAGGTCGACGGCGACAACGAAACGCAGGTGGCGGCGGTCGAGACCTGCATCGCCAACGGCGCCAGCGGTATCCTGATCACGCCGTCCAGCACCTCGGCCATCGTGCCGGTGATCGAGCAGGCGCGTGACGCGGGCATCCTGGTGATCGCGCTCGACACACCCCTCGACCCGATCGAGGCGGCGGACATGACCTTTGCCACCGACAACTACAAGGCCGGCGTGCTGATCGGCCAGTGGGCCGCGGCCAAGCTTGGCGATGGCGCCGCCGATGCACGCGTCGGCTTCCTCGATCTCGACGTGTCGCAGCCCACCGTGGGCGTGCTGCGCGACCAGGGCTTCATGGAAGGCTTCGGCATCGACATCAAGGACCCCAACCAGTGGGGCGACGAGGACGACCCGCGCATCGCGGGCCATGACGTGACCCAAGGCAACGAGGAAGGCGGCCGCAAGGCGATGGAGAACCTGCTGGCATCGGATCCGATGATCAACGTGGTCTACACCATCAACGAGCCCGCTGCCGCCGGCGCCTACGAGGCGCTCAAGGCCATCGGGCGCGAGAACGACGTGCTCATCGTCTCGGTCGATGGCGGCTGCCCGGGTGTGCAGAACATCGCCGACGGCGTGATCGGCGCAACCTCGCAGCAATACCCGCTGCTGATGGCCTCCAAGGGCATCGAGGCGATCGCCGCCTATGCCAAGGACGGCACCAAGCCCGAAGCCACCGAGGGCAAGGACTTCTTCGATACCGGCGTCGCGCTGGTGACCGACCAGCCCGCCGACGGCGTGGAGTCGATCTCGGTCGAAGAGGGCCTGAACCTCTGCTGGGGCTGAACCGCCCCGAACGGCCGGCCCTCTCCCCCGACTGAGGGCCGGCCCCCTTCCCCTTCAACTGCCAAACGCGGGCGCGCGAGATGCGCCCGCCACCGGAGGATGGCACCATGGCGAACACCGACAGTTACGAAGACGTGGTGAAGACCCGAGGCGAAGAGAAATTCGCCGAGTTCGAGACCACCCACAAAGGTCTCATGGGCCGCTTCCACGATGCGCTGCACAGCACGCCCGCGCTGGTGCCGCTGATCGTGCTGATCTCGGCGCTGGTGGTCTTCGGCATCGTGCTGGGCTCGAAGTTCTTCTCGCCCTTCGCGCTGACGCTGATCCTGCAGCAAGTGCAGATCGTCGGCGTGCTGGCCGCGGCGCAGGCGCTGATCATCCTGACCGCCGGCATCGACCTCTCGGTCGGCGCCGTGGCGGTCCTGTGCTCGGTGATCATGGGCCAGGTGACTTTTCGCTACGGCATCCCCGCCCCGCTCGCAATCCCCATCGGCCTTGCCTGCGGCACCGCCATCGGCGCGATGAACGGCTGGCTTGTGAGCAAGGTCAAGCTGCCGCCCTTCATCGTCACGCTCGGCATGTGGCAGATCGTGCTGGCGGTGAACTACCTCTATTCCCGCAACGAGACCCTGCGCTCGCAAGAGATCGAGGAGCTCGCCCCGGCACTGCAATTCCTCGGCACCAAGTTCACCATCGGCGGCGCGGTGATCACGCTGGGCGTGGTGGTGATGCTCGGCACCGTGCTGATCCTTGCCTATGCGCTGCGCTCCACCGCCTGGGGCCGCCACGTCTATGCCGTGGGCGACGACCCGGAGGCCGCGCAGCTCGCCGGTGTCGACCGCCACAAGACGCTGATGTCGGTCTACATGCTGGTGGGCTTCATCTGCGGCCTCGCCGGCTGGGTGATGATCGGACGCTTCGGCTCGGTCTCGCCTTCCGCCACCACGGGCGTCATCGGCAACATCCAGGCGATCACCGCCGTGGTGATCGGGGGCATCTCGCTCTTCGGCGGGCGCGGCTCGATCCTCGGCGCCTTCTTCGGCGCGCTGATCGTCGGCGTGTTCGAGCTCGGCCTGCGCATGGCCGGGGCCGACCCGCAATGGACCTACCTCCTTATCGGTGTGCTGATCATCGCCGCCGTGACCGTCGACCAGTGGATCAGAAAGGTGACCGCATGACCCAGCCTGTTCTCCAAGCCCGCGGACTCGTGAAGCGCTATGGCCGCGTGACCGCCCTCGACCACTGCGACTTCGAGTTGATGCCGGGAGAGATCCTCGCGGTGATCGGCGACAACGGCGCCGGCAAGTCGACCCTGATCAAGGCACTGTCGGGGGCCATCATTCCCGACGCCGGCGAGATCAAGCTCGATGGCAAGCCGGTCGCCTTCCAGAGCCCCAACGACGCCCGCGGCTACGGCATCGAGACGGTCTACCAGACGCTCGCCATGTCCCCCGCCCTGTCGATTGCCGACAACATGTTCATGGGGCGCGAGATCCGCATGGACGGCATCATGGGCAAGCTCTTCCGCAAGCTCGACAAGAAGGCGATGGAGGAGTTCTCGCGCCAGAAGCTGGCCGAGCTGGGTCTGATGACGATCCAGAACATCCACCAGCCGGTCGAGACGCTCTCGGGCGGTCAGCGTCAGGGCGTGGCCGTGGCCCGCGCCGCCGCCTTCGGCTCCAAGGTGGTGATCCTCGACGAGCCCACCGCAGCGCTCGGCGTGAAGGAAAGCCGCCGGGTGCTCGACCTGATCCAGGAGGTGCGCTCGCGCGGAATCCCGATCATCCTGATCTCGCACAACATGCCGCATGTGTTCGAGGTTGCTGACCGGGTGCACATCCACCGCCTCGGCAAGCGCCTCTGCGTCATCGACCCGAAGAACCACACCATGTCCGACGCGGTGGCCTACATGACCGGCGCCGCCGTGCCCGAAGACGCGCTGGAGCCGGCCTGACGCCTCCCGGAGCCCGCTCCGGCACGGGACGGCCCCGGTGCTCTCCAGCACCGGGGCCGTTTTTCCTAGTCTCGCAAGATGAGGTCAGGCCCACTCGCCGCCGCGGAACACCGGCACGCGGGTGCCGTCGGGCGTGATACCGTCGATGTCGGTATCTGCGCCACCGATCATCCAGTCGACATGGATCAGGCTGGCATTGCCGCCCTTCTCGGCCACCTCTTCCGCCGACAGGCTGGCGCCGTCGAGGAAGCACTTGGAATAGCACTGGCCGAGCGCAATGTGGCAGGCGGCGTTCTCGTCGAAGAGGGTGTTGTAGAACAGCAGCCCCGACTGCGAGATCGGCGAACTGTGCGGCACCAGCGCCACCTCGCCCAGCCGTGCCGCACCCTCGTCGGTAGCAATCAGCTCGCGCAGGATGTCGCCACCCTTTTCGGCCTTGGCCTCGATGATGCGGCCATCCTTGAAGGTCACCTCGATGCCGTCGATCAGGCTGCCCTGATGCGACAGCGGCTTGGTCGAGCGCACGGTGCCGTCGACGCGGTGCGCGTGCGGCGTGGTGAACACCTCCTCGGTGGGAATGTTCGGATTGCAGACCACGCCGTTCTGTGCCTCGGACGCACCGCCATGCCACTCGTGATCATCGGCGAGGCCCACGGTCAGGTCGGTGCCCGGGCTCTTGAAATGCAGCGCCGAGAAGCGCTGTTCGTTCAGCCACTCGGTGCGGGTGCGCAGCGTCGCATTGTGCTCGGCCCAGGCGGCCACGGGATCGTCGCGGTCGACGCGCGAGGCGGCAAAGATCGCCTCGGCCAGCTTGGCCTGCGCCTCGGACGGGGCGAGATCGGGGAACATGCGCTGCGCCCATGCCTGCCCCGGCCAGGCGCAGATCGACCAGTTGATTTCGAAATTGGCGATCTTCTCGAGCGCCGGCTTGTAGGCGGCGGAGTTCGCCTTGCCCGCGCGCGAGACCTTGGCGGCGTCCTGCTCGGCCAGCAGCATCGGGTCTTCGCCAACGATGGCCATGCGCGCGGCGCCGCGCTTGAAGGCCTCGGCCATGCCCTCGTAGAGCCAGCCTGCGGCGGTGTCGAAGCTCTCATCGCCGGCCTTGCCATAGCGCGCCAGAGACACGCCCGGATCGGCGAAGATCGGCGTCACGAGGCTGGCGCCGGCCTCGTAGGCGGCGGCGGCCACGGCGCGCACCAGCGGCGCCGCGTCGATCGGTGCTGTCAGCACCAGCTCCTGCCCCGGCTGAAGGTTGAGGCCGGTGCGCACCGCCACATCCGCAAGACGCTGCACTAGGGTCGGGTCGATGGGGCTGTCGGTCATGAGGCGTCCTCGCTCTGTCAGTGGATTGCCGACAGAGGTATCACCTGCATCCCCGCGGGCAAGCGCGAAGCGCCTGACGTGGCGCCCCGCCCTCCCCCGGATCGTCAGCCCTGACTGCGCTGCGACAGCCAGACCTGCCAGGCCTGCCGGCTGCCACCAAAGGCGTTGAGATCCACCGGGCTACCCACCCCGGGCACCAGCCCGGTGCCGGAATACTGCCAGAAGCTCCAGCGCTCGTTCGGGTAGCGCTCGTTCGGGTGCGCCTTGACCGAGCGCAGCCAGAACTCCACCCCGCGCAGCGATCCCAGATCGTTGCGCTCATAGAAGTCCGGCGTCGTGTAGATCAGCGGCGCGGTGCCGTAATGGCGCGCGACGATGCGGCTGAACTCACGGATCGAAGCCCGCACCTCCGCCGCCGGCGGGCGCAGCGTGCAGGTCGGCGAGAGGTGGTTCCACTCCATGTCGAGGATCGGGGGCAGATCGCCCCGCACCTTCGGCACGTTTTCGATGAACCACGCCGCCTGCTCATGCGCCGGGCGGCAGAAATAGTAGAAGTGATACGCCCCCACCGGCACGCCCGCGCGGCGCGCCTCGGCGGCGTTCTCGGCAAAGGCCGGATCGACCATGTCGCCGCCCTCGGTGGCCTTGAGCCAGGCGAAGCTGATGCCGGCCTGCCGCGCCTCACGGAAATCGATGCGCCCCTGGTAGCGCGCCGCGTCGAGCCCGTGCACCGGGTAGCTCGCCGGGCTGCGCGCGCCCCAGGCGTGCGGCTTGGTGTCGCCGAAGCGCACCGGGATGCCCTCGGCCCGGTTGGCCCGGATCGACATCTGGCTGACGCCGGAGGTGGCGAAATCCTGCGATGACGGGGGCGCGCTGCCGCAGGCGGCAAGCGCCGCTGCTGCTGCGAGGAAGAGGGCCGCGGCGGTGACGCGACCCGCGAAGGGTTTGTCGTTCATGATGCCTGTATCCTGCCTGCACTGTCCTGCTCGTTATGCGGGAATCATAGCGCGGAACCGGCTTTCACGCATCAGTTACCAAGGCCACTGCCGATCACGATTTCCCCGAAGCGCTTCGGACATGGGCCCACGTTCACGACACGCTGAAATTGTCGCCGCCACGGCGCGAATTGCCGCAGCGCAGCGAAATCCGCCTTTTTGTCATTGCTTTGATACCGACAGCACGCACAGCTTGCGGCAGAGTGGCAGGCGCATCTGGAGACGTAACATGTTATTTTCACTAGAAGGACAGAAGGCGCTCATCGTCGGCATCGCCAACGAGCATTCCATCGCCTGGGGCTGCGCCAAGGCTTTGCGCGAACAGGGCGCCGATCTCGCGATCACCTATCTCAACGCCAAGGCCGAGCCGCATGTGCGCCCCCTTGCCGAGGAGCTGGGCGCCGAGATCATCCTGCCGCTCGACGTGAGCCAGCCCGGCCAGCTCGAGGCGGTGTTCGACGAGATCACCGCCCGCTGGGGCCGGCTCGACACGCTGCTGCACTCCATCGCCTTCGCGCCGCGCGACGACCTGCATGGCCGCGTCGTCGACTGCTCGGCCGAGGGCTTCACCATGGCGATGGATGTTTCGGTGCATTCCTTCCTGCGCATGATCCGGCTGGCCGAGCCGTTGATGCACGAGGGCGGCACCTGCCTCACCGTGTCGTTCTTCGGCTCGGTGCGGGTGGTGAAGGATTACAACATGATGGGGCCGGTGAAGGCGGCGCTGGAAAGCGCCGTGCGCTACACTGCCGCCGAGCTCGGCGAGAAGGGCATCTCGGTGCACGCGCTCTCTCCCGGCCCGCTCAAGACCCGCGCCGCCAGCGGCATCAGCCATTTCGACGAGATGCTCAACGCCGCCGCCGCGCGCGCTCCGATGCACGTGCTGGCGAGCATCGAGGACGTGGGCGGCATGGCGGCCTTCCTCGCCTCACCTCAGGCCCGCAACCTGACCGGCGGCGTGCACGAGATCGATGGCGGATACTCGATCATTGCCTGAGCAACCAAGCCCTGCGGCGACAGATGAGCAACGGCGGCTAAGGCATGGCAGCCTCTCAAAAAACGGGGTGGTCGCCACATCCCCGACGGATAAGATGCCGGTAACGCTGGGCGCCCGCGGCGAGATCTCTGCGCCATGCCGGCCCCTGACGCCCCCGGACCAGACAGAAAGGCGCCCGCTGCCATGACCAAGACCCCCGTCGCCCTGACGCTGAACGCGGGCTCGTCCTCGCTCAAGTTCGCCCTCTACGACATCTCCGGCGCGCCGGTGGAACTGGCCTCGGGGCTGGTGGACTCGATCGGCTCCACGCCTCGGCTGAAGGCCGATTTCGGCGCCGCCGCCCCGTCCCTCAAGCGTGACCTGACCGCCGCCGAGGCGCGCGATCATGTCAGCGCCCTCAACACCGCGCTCAGCGAGCTGCGACAGAAATTTCCCAACGCCAAGGCCTCCGTGGTCGGCCACCGCGTGGTGCATGGCGGCCCGGTCTATGCCGAGCCGGTTGAGATCACCGCCGAAGTTCTCGAGGAGCTGCGCCGCTTCTCTCCCTTCGCGCCGATCCACCAGCCGCACAACCTCGCGGGCGTCGAGGCCGCCATGGCCGCCTTCCCCGACGCGCTGCAGGTGGCCTGCTTCGACACCGCCTTCCACCGCAGCCACCCCAAGGTGAACGACGTCTTCGCCCTGCCGCGCGAGTATTACGACAAGGGCGTGCGGCGCTACGGCTTCCACGGGCTGAGCTATGATTACATCTCGGGCGAGCTGAAGCGGCTGGCGCCCCTGGTGCATGACGGGCGGGTGATCGTGGCGCATCTGGGCAACGGCGCCTCGATGTGCGGCATGATCGGCGGGCATTCCATCGCCTCGACCATGGGCTTCACCGCCCTCGACGGGCTTCCGATGGGCACCAGAACGGGCCAGATCGACCCGGGCGTGATCTTCTATCTGGTGCAGCAGGAGGGCAAGAGCATCGACGAGGTGCGCCAGCTCTTCTACTCGAAATCCGGTCTTTTGGGGCTGTCTGGCCTGTCGAACGACATGCGCACGCTCGAGGCCGCGGGCACCGTCGAGGCCAACGAGGCGATCGACTATTTCGTCTTCCGCATCCGTCGTGAGCTGGGCGGACTGGCCGCCGCGCTCGGCGGGCTCGACGCGCTGGTCTTCTGCGGCGGCATCGGAGAGAATTCGCGGCTGATCCGCGAGCGGGTCTGCGAGGGAATGGGTTGGATCGGGCTGGAGCTGGACCGCGAGCGCAACGCCCGCAACGGCACCCTGATCTCCACCGAAATGAGCCGGGCGCGGATCCTCGTGGTGCCCACCAATGAGGAGCTGGTCATCGCTCGGGCCGGCAAGCGGCTGCTGGAAAGCGCCGCCTGAGCCTGCGGGAACGGAGCGCGCCGCTCTGGCGCCTCCGCACCGCTCAGACCGCGCGGGCGGCGGCGCGGGCGATTTCGGGGATCTGCGAGCGGGTCAGGTTGATATCGGCAAGCTCGCGGTCGCTATAGGTGGCAAGCTCGTCATGGATGCGGGCATATTCGTTGCGGCGCGCGTTCCAGTGCCTCACCGCGGCGACGGCGTTGTGGAACTGGGCGGCAAGCCCGTCATGTACGGAATGTTCGGTCACATGAGCCATGTGTCTGTCCTTTCGGTCCGAAATGTCTGGATGCGGCGTGGCGGGCTCGCAACGGAGCAGCGCATCGCCTTGGTGCCCCTCATATCGGGGCGCAAGGACAACAGAACAATGTACAGATACGAAACCCCGACATGCAGAACGCTCATGCCGGCTTGGTAGAAACTCGGCAGAGCAGGAATTCACAAGTCGTTAATCTTTTTCGGGAACCTATCGGTCTTCCTTGCGTTTAAAGCACTTGGGACGACAGGTATCTTGAAGGCAACCAGAACTTGACCACGACAGCTCCGAGCGCAGAGCGTCTTGCCGACTGCGCGCCGACCTTCCGCCATGCCATTCGGCGGGACACGAAATCCGAGCACGACGCGCTCGAAGCGCAGTTCGCGCCCTTCATGACCGCGCCCGAACGCCACCTGTCCTGGTTCCTCGCCACCCAATACGCCGCCCTCGGCGCACTGCTGGCGAGCCGCCCGGTGGAGGCCGAGCGGATGCTGTCCGGGCTCTTGCTGACCGAGCTTGTCGGCCGGCTGCGCTTCGACCTCGAGAACCGCGGCGTGATCGCACCCGCGATCAAGAGCGCGGACGAAAGCCTTGATGGCGTGGCCATCGACTACCTTGTGCTGGGCTCGCGGCTGGGGACCGAAACCATGCGCCGCCGGCTCTTCGCAGACCACCAGCGCGAGGCGATCCCGCAGTATTTCCTTATCGGCACGATGCCGGAGCTCTGGCAGCGCCACTGCGCCGAGCTCAACAACATTGACGTGGGCTCCGACCGCGCCGCAACGGTCGTTCAAGACACCAAGGCAGGCTTCGCGATCTTTGCACGCGCGGCCCTTACCCAGGCATGAAGACGAAAGACCCGATCATATGACGACAACGCCGCCGTTCCCTGCCCCGCAGCGGACCGTGGATCTCACCGATTGCGACCGCGAGCCCATCCATCAGCTTGGACGGGTGCAGTCCTATGGTGCTTTGCTGGCGCTGTCGACGGACTGGATCGTGCAGCATGCATCGGAGAACCTGGAAGCGATCCTCGGCATACCCGCCGAGGCGGCGCTCGGCCGCCCGCTGCACGAGCTGATCGTGTCGGACGGCTTCGACCGCATCCGCCAGAACCTGCGCGTGGTCGAGCTTCAGGATGGCGTGCTGCGGCTGTTCAACGTGACGATGCAGGCCAGCGGCAAGGCCTTCGACGTTTCGGTCCACGGCTCGGGCCGCCACCTGATCATCGAGTTCGAACCCAAGGTCGCCACCCGCGGCCGCGACATGCTGGCCGAGGTCTATCCGCAGATCTCTGCGCTCAGCCGAAACCGCGACCTGCGCTCGCTGACTCGCGCCGCGGCGCGCGGCCTGCAGGGGCTCTGTGGCTTCGACAGCGTCATGGTCTACCAGTTCCAGCCCGACCAGTCGGGCAAGGTGGTGGCAGAGGTGCGCAAGGACGGGCAGTCGAAATATGACGGGCTGATGTTTCCCGCCTCCGATATCCCGGTGCAGGCCCGTGCGCTCTACAAGCGCGCTCTGCTGCGGCTGATCTCGGACGTGAACGATCCCGGCAGCCCGATCCTGCCGGGCACCACCCTCGACGGCCAGCCGCTCGACCTGTCGCTGGCGGTGACGCGCTCGGTCTCGCCGATCCATATCGAGTACCTGAAGAACATGGGGGTCGAGGCCTCGATGTCGGTCTCGATCATGAAGGATGGCGAGCTCTGGGGCCTCTTCGCCTGCCACCATCACAGCCCGCGCTACATCGAGTACGAGCGCCGCACCGCGCTCGAGATGTTCGCGCACATGTTCTCCTACGAGCTGTCGCGCTTCGAGGACCAGCAGCGCAAGAAGGTCGAGGACGAGACCAGCCGCCTGCAAACCCTCCTGATGGGCCACATGGCTGATGGCAGACAGGTCGCCGATGGCCTGCTGTCGATCTCCGAGGACATCGCATCTGTGATCCCCCATGACGGGGTCGTGCTGTTCGAGAACGACGCGTTCCACGCCACCGGCACCGTGCCCAGCGAGGAAGAGTTTCGCGGCATCGCCCGCTTCCTCGACCGTTCGATCGGCGCCGGCGTGTTCCACACCGACCATATCGGCCGCTATCTCGAGTCCGCGCGCGACTACCCGCAACGCGCCGCCGGGCTGATGGCGATCCCGATCTCAAAGCGCCCGCGCGACTACCTCGTGCTGTTCCGCAAGCAGATCCAGGAAACCGTTGCCTGGGCGGGCGATCCCACCAAGCCGGTGAACGTCGGCCCCAATGGTCACCGCCTCACCCCGCGCCAGAGCTTCGAGACCTGGCGCGAGACGGTCGAGGGCCGCAGCCAGCCCTGGTCGCTGGAGCAGGAACACGCGGCGAACAAGCTGCGCACCATCCTGCTCGAAGTCTATCTCAAGGTGCTCGACGCCTCCGAGACCGAGCGCAAGCGCGCGCAGGAGCAACAGCAGCTGCTGATCTCGGAGTTGAACCACCGGGTGCGCAACATCCTCAACCTGATGCGCGGGCTGCTGTCGCAGTCGCGCGCCTCGTCGGACACGCTCGAGGGCTTCACCGCCAATCTCGACGGCCGCATCCAATCGCTGGCCCGCGCCCATGATCAGCTCACCTCGGAACAGTGGGAGCCAACCTCGCTCAAGAGCCTGATCCAGTGCGAGTTCGCCGCCTATGCCTCGGACAAATCGGCGCGCGTGCAGATCACCGGACCCGACGCGATGATCGCCCCCAACGCCTACACGACGATGGCGTTGGTGCTGCACGAGATGGCCACCAACTCGATCAAGTACGGCGCGCTCTGCGACCAGAGCGGCACCGTCGAGGTGCAGCTCACCGAGGACAGCAGCGGCGGGTTGCTGATCGACTGGGCCGAGCGCGGCGGCCCGCCGGTGACCCCGCCCAAGCGGCGCGGCTTCGGCACCACCATCATCGAGGGCTCGATCCCGCATGAACTCAGGGGTGATGCCGAGGTGTCCTACAAGGTCACCGGGCTCGAGGCGCATTTCCGCCTGCCGCCGACGGTGATCTCGCAGGTCGTGGCCGAGCACGGCACAACCGCGGCGCCGCCCCCTGCCCGCGCGGCCGAAACCGTCGGCGCGCTCCGGCTCTCGGGTCAGGGCATGGTGCTCGAAGACTCTCTGATCATCGCGATGGATGCGGCCGCCTCGCTCGAGGATCTCGGCGCCTCCAAGGTCGAGATCCTCTCGTCGGTGCCCGAGGCGCTGCGTTGGCTCGACCACAACGCGGTCGACTTCGCGATCCTCGACGTCAATCTGGGCGAGGAGCAATCGCTGCCAGTGGCTCGCCGCCTGCACGAGACCGGCGTGCCTTTCGTGCTCGCCACCGGCTACGGCTCGGCCGAGGAACTGGTCGCCACCTACCCGCCCTGCACCATCGTGCAGAAGCCGTTCACCTCGACCTCGCTAGAGGAGGCGCTGCGGCAAGCCATGAGCGGCGCCTGAAATCTTCCAGCAAGACCAAATTGTTATTCGGCAGAGCCGTCAAAATCGCCTATACTCGCACGCGTCAAAGTTGTGTCGAGGAGCGTCCGGATGATTCTCAGTGCTGAACAGGTGAGCTTGCAAGCCCTCGCGCTGATGCAGGGCCATCTGGCGGAACGCTCGGCCGTCTGCGCCAAGGTCATCGACCGCGACGGAAAGGTCGTCGGCATCAACCGTCGCGGACTCGAGATGCTAGGCGTCGAGAGCGGGGATATCTGCGGCAAGGTCTGGGTCGACTTCTGGGAGGGGCGCGAGGCCGTCAAGGCGCAGGACGCGCTTGCGGCGGCTTTCGATGGGCGCCCGAGCGCCTTCACCGGCGACTTCTTCGGCTCCGGGGCGCGCACCGTCTGGGAGATCGAGATCCTGCCGCTCGAGCGTGGTGAAGACGGCGTCCGCTCGGTTCTCGCCCTGTCGGTCGATGTTACCGAACGCGCCGAACAAGAGCGCGAGAGCGACCAGACGGGCCTTCTCGAGTCGCTGAACGAGACCCTGCACGCGATGGCCAATATCGCCACCGTCAGCCAGTCGAGCTCGCGCATGTTGCCGCGCGCCAAGGACGACAAGCTGATTGCCGATATCGCCGCCGAACTGGCTCAGGCGGCGCGCAAGGCTCAAGATGCGATGTCAGAACTGCGCGCGGCGCTCACCGGCGCGCGCCCCGAACGCTGATCGTTACTTCGGATACATGAAGGTGACGGTGAACCGCGCCCCCCAGCCATCGGGCCCGTTCTCGGGCGAGTCGGCCCAGTAGCGCACACCTGCGCCGATGCTGACCGGCGTGTCGCCGATGGTCGTGACCTTCGCGACGTTGAAGTTGATCGGCACCGAGGCTTGTTCGCTGATCCAGTCATAGCTCAGCTCGGAATTGAGCGTCGCCGACCAGCCTCCGCTGAACCCGTAGGTCGCGAACGGCTGGAAGAAGGTGGTGTCGATATCGGTGCCATCATCTTCGCCGCCGACATCCCAGATGTGGTTGATCAGGCTGCCGAACGTCCACGGGCCGGCTTGCTTCAGGGCAACCGCGGTCAAGCCCGCACCGAATTGGTCGGCGCTGAACTCCTCCGAACCGGTGGGCAGCAGGAAGACCGGACCGACGCCCCAGATCAACCCGCCGGCGGTCGGTTCCTTGGGCGAGAAGAAGAAGCTCTGGACGATGTCGCCATAGCCTTTCTGCGTCGAGCCCGGGACGACATCGGTCTGGCTGATGGCAGGGATGATGGTCCGCGACACAAGGTTCCAGTCATCCGTGAGCGAGATCGGGATCACCGGCTGGATGTTCAGCGTGTAGCGGCTGCCCTCGCCATCGGCGCCATAGCCTTCGTCGTAATTGAGCTGGAACGGCAGGCTGTAGAGGTTGGCAATCGGGTTGGCGAGCTGACGGGCCAGTTCGTCGGCGTCCTGCGCGGCAACCGCGGCAGGCATCAGGGCAGCGGCGGCGGCACTGGCGGAGAGGAATTTGGAAACGGTCTGTTGCATGGTCTCACCCTCGGAATGCGCGAGTCGGCACCGGCATCGGTGCTTCAACAATGGAATAAGCCTACGCCCGAAACACGATCCTAAGAAGGTGACGGATCCTCGCGCCATGCGAAGCGGTGCAAAATTATCCCGCTTTGGTTGTGACTTCGCAAAGCACCGAGCCTGTGTCCAGTCGCCTCGCCGCGCCCTGCCCGGGCTTTCCCTCTCGTCTCGCGGCCGCTCTCCCGAACGTCCCGCATCAGAGACCGTTGGCGGTGGGTGACAGGGCCCGACTGCTGGCGTATTGAAAGACGCGGACGACGGGCAAGGACAGCGACGATGACAGCGATACGGATCGAGCGCGAGATCACGCTGCCCGACGATCTCCGCGTTGCCCGGGCGCGCAGCGCGCCGCATCTCGGGCCGCGCCTGCTGTTCTTCAGCGGCGGCAGCGCGCTCAATGGGATCTCGCGGCAGCTCAAGCGCTATACCTTCAACTCGGTCCACCTGATCACGCCCTTCGACAGCGGCGGCAGCAGCCAGGTCCTGCGCGAAGCCTTCGGTATGCCGGCAGTGGGCGACCTGCGCAGCCGGCTGATGGCGCTGGCCGACGAAACCGTGCTGGGCCAGCCCGACATCTACGCGCTGTTCAACCATCGGCTGCCGTCCGATGCCCCGCAGGCGGCGCTGCGCGCCGAGGTGGACGAAATGGTCGCGGGCAGGCACCCGCTGATTTCCGCCATCTCTCAGCCGATGCGCAAGCTCATCCGCACCACCCTGCGCGCCTTTGCCGAGGCCGTGCCAGAGGGCTTCGACTATCGCCACGCCAGCATCGGCAACCTGATCCTTGCGGGGGGCTACCTGCGCAACGAGCGCGCGCTCGAGCCGGTGCTGTTCCTGATGTCCAAGATGGTCGACGTGCGCGGCACCGTGCGCGCAGCGGTCGATGCCAACCTGCAGCTCGGCGCCGAACTCGCGGACGGGCGGCGCGTGATCGGCCAGCGCGCGATCAGCGGCAAGGAGGTTGCGCCGCTCGACAGCCCGATCCGGCGCTGTTTCCTGAGCGACGGCGCGCAGGAGCTTGCCCCGTCCGAGGTGACGCTGCCGAAGCGCAACCGTAAGCTCATCGGTCAGGCAGAGTTGATCTGCTACCCTCCGGGCAGCCTCTATTCCAGCGTCATCGCCAACCTGCTGCCCGCTGGCACCGGCACCGCCATCGCCGCACGGAATGTGCCCAAGGTCTACCTGCCGAGCCTTGGCCGCGACCCGGAAGCGCTTGGCCACGGGCTCGCCGATCAGGTGGCGGCGCTTCTGGCCCCGCTGCGGGCCGATGCCGGCGAGACGCTGAAGCCGGCACGCTTCCTCACCCACGTGATCTGCGACAGCGCGGTGCCCAAGAGCGACTGCGCCGCGGTGACGGAGCGCTTCGGCATCCCCTGCATCCGCCTGCCCCTGCGCCGCTCGGACGACAAGAAATATGACGCGCAGCGCGTGGCCGAAGTTCTGGTCTCGCTCGACTGAGCCACCGGGCAAGACGTGACAAGAAAATTCTGCGAATTTTCTTGGGCCCCGCCCAGTGCCCGGTTTTTCACCCACGTCCGGGCGCAAGAGCCGTTTTCCGGCGCCATGGCTTCCACGTCATCATCCGCTTCGCTACGCCTTGGCGCATCTCCCACAAAACGGCCCGTTTCCACGGCCGAATGACCGATCCCAAGGACCTCTTGCCATGACAGCCATCGACCTTGCCGCGCTCGAAACCACGCTCGACGCCCTGCCCAAGGCCTTTCCCGGCCCCGGCGGCCTTGTTGGCGTGGTGAAGGACGGCAAGATCGTCGCCAGCCGCGCCTGGGGGTACGCCGATCTCGACGCAGGCGCTCCGCTCACCGTCGCGACCCGGATGCCGATCTGCTCGATCTCGAAGCAGTTCACCTGCGGCGTGCTGCTGGCGGCCCTCGGCGAACCCGAGCAGTACGACGCCCGCGTTGCCGAGTTCCTGCCGCGCTACGAAGGCCCGATGCCGACCCTGCGCCAGCTTTGCGACAACCAGTCCGGGCTTCGCGACTACTGGGCACTGACCGTGCTGCAAGGCGGGCTGGCCGAGCAGACCTTTGCCCGCGAGCACGCGCTGCCGCTGCTTGCCCGGATGAAGACCGGGCATTTCACTCCCGGAAGCGAGTATTCCTACTGCAACTGCAATTTCCGCATCATTTCCGAGATCATCGAGAGCGAGACCGGACAGGCCCTGCCCGATCTCTACCGCCGCCATATCTGGGAGCCTGCGGGGATGACGACGGCGGTGCTGACCTCGGACACGCGACAGCCGGAAGACGGCGTGATCGGATACGAGGGCAGCGACGCCACCGGTTTCTTCCCCGCCGACAATGGCATCTTCTGGATCGGCGATGCCGGCATCTCGTCGTCGCTCGATGACATGCTGGCCTATGAGGCGTGGATCGACGCCGAACGCGAGGACCCGCAGAGCCTCTACCGCCGGCTCTCCGAGCCGCCTCGCTTCGTCGACGGCACACCGGCGCAATATGGCTACGGGCTGTCACACGAAACCATCGGCGGCGTGGCCTTCACCGGCCATGCCGGCGCGCTGCGCGGGTTCCGGGCCCACCGGCTCAACGCGCGCTCGGAGCGGCTTTCGGTGGTGGTGCTGTTCAACCACGAGGCCGACGCCCACGGCGCGGCAGAGATGGTGGCACGCGCGGCGATGGGCACGCCTGCGTCCGAGCCGACCTTCATCGCCGAGGAGTGGGATGGGCTCTGGCTCGACGAGGCGCGCGGGCTGACCGCCACGCTCAAGACCGGGCGGCGTACGGTCGAGCTGGGCTACGCGGTCGGACCGCAGCCGACCGAGGCTGGCCAGGACGGCGCGCTTGCAGCCGCCGGTGTCAGGATCACCCGCGATGGCGCGGGGCTCGCGATGGCGCGCCCGGGCGAGAACACCATCCGGGCGCTCACGCCTCTGGTGCCGATCGACACCGCCGATGGCCGCGAGATCGCCGGGCGCTACCGCTCGGAAGAGCTCGAGGCGGAGATGCAGATCGAGGCGCGCGACGGTGGCGTCTATGCCCGGTTCGACGGGCTGCTCGGCACGGGCCGTTTCGAGCGCATGGCGCCGCTGGCGAGGGATGTCTGGCGGCTGGCGACACGCCGGGCGATGGACGCCCCTGCCCCCGGCGACTGGACACTGATCGTGACCCGCCGCGAGGATGGCTCGGTCAGTGGCGCGCGGCTCGGCTGCTGGCTGGCGCGCCAGATCCCCTACGAGAAGACCGCCTGAACGGCGCGCCGAAGAAAATTCTGCGAATTTTCTTTGCGCCAAGATTTTTCGTACGAAAAATCTTGGCGCCCTGCGCTCAGCGCTGCGCGTTTTCCCAGTTCGGGTTGATCCATGGCGCATCGTTCTTCGGCGGCAACGGCGTGCGGCCGAGAATGTGATCGCTGGCCTTCTCGCCCACCATGATCGACGGCGCGTTGAGGTTGCCGTTGGTGATGCGCGGAAAGATCGAGCTGTCGGCGAGCCGTAGCCGCTCGACACCGATCACCCGGGTCTCGGGATCGACCACCGCCATCGGGTCGTCGCGTCGCCCGATGCGGGCCGTGCCGCAGGGGTGATAGGCGCTTTCGACATGCTGGCGGATGAAATCGTTCAGCTCGTCATCGCTCTGAACCTCCGCGCCCGGCTGGATTTCGTGCTTGTAGTAGGGCTTGAACGCGTCCTGCGCAAAGATCTCGCGCGTTAGGCGGATGCATTTGCGGAAATCCGACCAGTCTTTCTCGTGCGCCATGTAGTTGAACAGAATGCGCGGCGCGTCCTTCGGGTCCGACGAGCGCAGGGTGACCTCGCCGCGCGAGGGGCTGCGCATCGGGCCGACATGGGCCTGAAAGCCGTGCCCCTCGGCGGCCACCTGGCCGTCGTAACGCACCGCGATGGGCAGGAAGTGGTACTGGATGTCGGGATAGTCGACGCCTGCCTCGGAGCGGATGAAGCCCGCACTCTCGAATTGGTTCGAGGCCCCCGGCCCGGTCTTGGAGAACAGCCAGCGCGCGCCGACATAGGCCTTGCCGAGCAGGTTCCAGTACTTGAACAGGCTCACCGGCTGGCTCGCCGCCGCCTGAATATAGAGCTCGAGATGGTCCTGCAGGTTCTGGCCCACGCCGGGGCGGTCTGCGACCAGTTCGATGCCGTGCTCGGCCAGATGCGCCGCCGGGCCGATGCCAGAGAGCATCAAGAGCTTGGGCGAGTTCAGCGACGACGCCGCGAGGATCACCTCGGCCTCGGCGCGGATGACCTCGATCTTGCCGCCACGCTCGACCTCGACGCCGACCGCCCGGCCCTCCTCGATCACCACGCGACGCGCGAAAGCGCGCACCAGATCGCAGTTCTCGCGCTTGAGCGCCGGGCGCAGATAGGCCTTGGCCGCCGAGAAGCGCTCGCCCTGCCAGACCGTCATGTCATATGGGCCGAAGCCCTCCTGCTGGTGGCCGTTGTAATCGGGGGTAACCGGGTAGCCCGCCTCGCGGCCGGCCTCGACGAAGGCCTGTGTCAGCGGGTTGTCGCGCCGCCCTCGGCTGACATGCAGCGGGCCATCGGTGCCGCGCCACGCCGGGTCGCCACCGTGGCCGCCATCGTGCCAGTTTTCCTGCCGCTGGTAATAGGGCAGCACATCGGCATAGCCCCAGCCATCTGCCCCCTGATCGCGCCAGTGATCGAAATCGCGCGCATGGCCCCGCACGTAGATCATGCCGTTGATCGAGGACGAGCCGCCGATCACCTTGCCGCGCGGCGTGGCGAGGCGGCGGCCGCCGAGATACGGTTCGGGCTCGGACTGGAAGCCCCAGTCGTAGCGCTTCATGTTCATCGGGTAGCTGAGCGCGCCGGGCATCTGGATCAGCGGGCCGGCATCGGTGCCGCCATGCTCGATCACCAGCACCCGCTTGCCCGCCTCGGCCAGCCTGTAGGCCATGGCGCAGCCGGCGCTGCCAGCGCCGACAATGACGTATTCGGCTTGCATCAGAACGGTGCCTCCACGTCGCCCATGCGGACATAGACGGATTTCATCTGGCTCCAGTGCTCGATCGCGGCCTTGGAGTTCTCACGGCCGACGCCTGACATCTTCACGCCGCCGAACGGCGCCTCGACCGGTGCGTCGTTGTAGGAGTTGATGAAGCAGCTGCCCGCCTTCAGCTGGCCGATCACCCGATGACCGCGGCTGAGATCGGAGGTGAAGACCCCGGCGGACAGACCGTACTCGGTGGCGTTGGCACGGGCGATGGCCTCTTCCTCGGTGTCGAAATCGAGCACGCTCATCACCGGGCCAAAGATCTCTTCCCGGGCGATGGTCATGTCGTCGGTGACATCGGCAAACACCGTGGGCTCAAGATACCATCCGTCGCGATCGATGCGTTTGCCACCGGCGACAAGGCGAGCGCCCTCGGCCACGCCCTTCTCGATGAAGCCCTGCACGATGGTCATCTGCTGCTCGGAGACCATCGGGCCGAAGCTCGTCGCCTCGTCGAGCGGATCGCCGATCACCGCGCCCTTCAGGCGCTCGCTCAAGCGGGCGAGGAAAGCCTCCTTGATGCCCTTCTGCACGAAGACGCGGGTGCCGTTCGAGCAGATCTGGCCGGAGGAATAGAAGTTGCCGAGGATCGCGCCACCCACGGCGTTGTCGATATCGGCGTCATCGAAGACCAGCATCGGGGACTTGCCGCCAAGCTCCATGGTGACGTGCTTCATGCCATCTGCGGCGGCGGCATAGACCTTGCGCCCGGTCGGCACCGAGCCGGTAAGCGAGACCTTGGCAACGCGGCTGTCGGTGACCAGCGAGGCGCCGACCTCGCCCATGCCCTGCACGACGTTGAACAGGCCCGCCGGCGCGCCGGCCTCGGTCAGGATCTCGGCCACCTTGAGGGCGCAGAGCGGGGTGGTTTCGGAGGGCTTGAACACCATCGCGTTGCCACAGGCCAGCGCCGGGGCGGCCTTCCAGCAGGCGATCTGCGTGGGGTAGTTCCACGCGCCGATGCCGACGCAGACGCCGAGCGGCTCGCGGATCGTGTAGACCCAGTCCTCGCCGAGCGGGATATGCTCACCGGTGAGGCTGGCGGCAAGGCCGCCGAAATACTCGAGCGCGTCCGAACCGGAGGTGGCGTCGGCCACCAGTGTTTCCTGCAGCGGCTTGCCGGTGTCGTAGGTTTCCAGAACCGACAGGTCGTGGTTGCGCTCGCGCATGATCGCCGCGGCGCGGGTCAGCACCCGGCCCCGCTCGCGCGGGGAGAGCTTGGCCCATTCGGCCTGCGCCTTCTCGGCGGCAACGAGCGCCTGCTCGACGATGGCGGGCGTTGCGGCGTGCAGCGTGGCGATGCGCTCGCCGGTGGCGGCGTAGATCACCGGGATCTCGGCGCCGGCGGTGTCCTCGACATAGGCGCCGCCGATATAGTGGCTCCCGGCGGGCTGAATTTCGTAAGTCATCGGTCTTTCCTTGTCGTCAGGTCATTCGCCGCGCGGGTAGCGGGCGTTTTCCTCGACCACGTTCAAATCCATGTGGTTGCGCATGAAGCGGTCGCTGGCCTTCTGCAGCGGCTGGTAGTCCCACGGGTAGTAGGCGCCGTTGCGCAGGCTCTCGTAGACCACCCAGCGCTTGGCCTGGCTCTTGCGGACCTCGGCATCGAAGCGCTCGAGATCCCAGCGCGCGTCGGCCATGGCGCGGAACCGGGCCAGCGTATCGGCATGGGCCGGATCCTCTGCGAGGTTGGTCAGTTCGTGCGGGTCGTTCGCGAGATCGAAAAGCTGCTCGGGATCGAGGCTGCAGCGGGTGTATTTCCAGTCGCCCTCGCGCAGCGCGACGAGCGGCGCATAGGACGCCTCGGCGGCGTACTCGATCGCCACCGGCCCGCGCGGCGCGCCCTTGGCGACAGGCACCAGCGTCTCGCCGGCGGTCCAGGGCATAACCTCGTCCATGCTGACGCCGGCGAGATCGCAGACCGTCGGACAGACGTCGATATTGCTGACCGGCATCTCGCAGAGACCGGGCTCGAGCCCCGGGGCCGAGATCATCATCGGCACGCGCGAGGAGCCTTCGAAGAAGCTCATCTTGAACCACAACCCGCGCTCACCCAGCATGTCGCCGTGATCGGAGACGAAGAGGATGATGGTGTCCTGATCCTGCCGGGTGCCTTCCAGCGCCTCCAGGATCTCGCCGATCTTGTCGTCGAGATAGGAGATGTTGGCGAAATAGGCCTGACGCGACCGGCGGATGTCTTCCTCGGTGATGTCGAAGCTGCGCCAGTCATTGGCGTCGAAGATGCGCTTCGAGTGCTTGTCCTGGTTCTCGTAGCCGAGATCACCCACCTCGGGCAGCAGGTGCTCGCAATCCTCGTAGAGATCCCAGTACTTGCGCCGCGCAACATAGGGGTCGTGCGGGTGGGTGAAGCTCACCGTCAGGCACCACGGGCGGTCATCCTTGCGGCGGCCGAGGTCATAGACCTTGCGGGTGGCGTGGTAGGCGACCTCGTCGTCATATTCCATCTGGTTCGAGATCTCGGCCACGCCCGAGCCGGTGACCGAGCCCATGTTGTGATACCACCAGTCGATGCGCTCGCCGGGCTTGCGGTAGTCGGGCGTCCAGCCGAAATCGGCCGGGTAGATGTCGGTGGTCAGGCGCTCCTCGAAGCCGTGCATCTGGTCGGGACCGACAAAATGCATCTTGCCCGACAGGCAGGTGTGATACCCTGCCCGGCGAAGATGGTGGGCGTAGGTCGGCAAATCGGAGGGGAACTCGGCCGCGTTGTCATAGACGCCGGTGACCGAGGGCAGCTCGCCCGACATGAAGCTCGCCCGCCCGGGCGCGCAGAGCGGCGAGGCGGTGTAGCAGTTGCGGAAGCGCACAGAGCGGGCCGCCAGCTTCTTGAGGTTCGGGGTGTGCAGCCAGTCGGCGGGACCGTCCGGGAAGAAGGTGCCGTTGAGCTGGTCCACCATCAGGATGAGGATGTTCGGTCGGGTCATGCGAGAGCCTTCAATTCGTTGTCCAGTGCGGCGAGCACGTGGGCCGAGGCGTTCTGCTCGGGCTCGTTGGAGGGGAAATGCGCGTAGCGCAGGTAGATCCCGTCGATCAGCGCCGCTATGCGTCGGGCGATCCCGGGCGCTGCGGCGTCGCCCGCGAGCGGCCGCAAGTCACGTGTCAGGTTCGAGTGCAACCGTCTGTGATAGACCACCAGAAGCCGCTGGGCCTCGGAGGAGCGATGGGCGAGAACGTAGAAATTCAGCCATGCCGCGATCACGTCGTGGCGGAAGTTCGACTCGCTGAAGCTGGCACGAATCACCGCCTCGAGCCGTTCACGGGGCGATTCGACCCCTGTCAGGGCGGCGCGCACATCCTCCCCGTAGGACGAGAGGATGTGCCGCATCGAGGCCAGAAACAGTCGATCCTTGTCGCCGAAATAGTGAAACGCCAGCGCCGGAGACACGCCTGCGCGCTTGGCGATCTGGCCAACGGTGACCGACAACGTACCGGTCGCACCGATCTCGTGAATCGTTGCCTCGATAAGTTGCGTTCGACGGTGTGCCTGCGCGGACATCGCGGGCCTTTCTCAGAAAAAGGGTTGCAATGCTCAGATAATCAGGCACTGTTTGACTGGTCAATCAATAAAACGCGCAACCAAAAGCACAGGGGAAACTACATGAAACTCCGCACAGCAATCTCGGCCATCGCACTCACTGCCGCGGGCGCGGGCGCGGCCTTTGCCGACTGCGACGCCGTCTCGATGTCCGACGTGGGCTGGACCGACATCACCACCACCACCGCTGCCGCCAAGCACGTGCTCGAGGGCCTCGGCTACGAAGTTGACGTGAAGGTCCTGTCGGTGCCGGTGACCTTCGCCTCGCTGGAAAGCGATGACGTGGACGTGTTCCTCGGCAACTGGATGCCGGCCCAGAGCGGCGCCATCCAGCCCTATCTCGACAGCGGCGAGATCGAGCAGATCAACGTCAACCTCGAGGGCACCAAGTACACGCTCGCGACCCCGACCTACGCCTATGAGGCCGGCCTGCAGAGCTATGCCGACATCGCCAAGTTCGCCGACGAGCTCGACGAGAAGATCTACGGCATCGAGCCGGGCAACGAGGGCAACGCCTATCTCGTGAGCCTGACCGAGGAAGACAAGTTCGGCCTTGGCGAGTTCGACGTGGTCGAAAGCTCCGAGCAGGGCATGCTGGCGCAGGTCGCCCGCTACTACAAGGACGAGGAGCCCGTCGTCTTCCTTGGCTGGGAACCGCACCCGATGAACGCCAACTTCGACCTGAAGTACCTGCCGGGCGGCGAGGACTTCTTCGGTGGCGAAGGCGTGGTGCACACCGTGACCCGCGCCGGGTTCTCGGAAGAGTGCCCGAACCTCGGCACGCTGTTCTCGAACATGGATTTCACCCTCGACATGGAAAACATGATCATGGGTCAGATCCTCGACGATGGCGCCGACCCGGCCGATGCCACCGAAGCGTGGCTGAAAGACAACGTCGACGTTCTCGACACCTGGCTCGACGGTGTGACCACCGTTGACGGTGGCGATGCGGTCGCCGCGGTGAAAGGCCATCTGGGGATGTAAGGCCTTTGCGTCGTCCGCGCGACCGCGCGCGGGCGACGCCCCTGCCCCGGCCCTCTGACGGGCCTCGCAAATTTCAAAAAATAAAACCCAAGGGGGACCCGGCGCCGTGCAGTGGCTGACCGATTACAAGATTCCCGTAGGCGACGCGGCCAGTGCCGTCTTCGAATGGGTTCGGGACAACGGAGAAGTTGTCCTTGATGCCCTCTCCACCTTCATGGAAGCGATGATCGACGCGATCCTCTGGATCCTGCAGGAGCCGCCCGAGCTCATCGTCATCCTGACCTTCGTCGCCGTCACCTACGCGCTGCAGCGCAACTGGAAGACCGCGCTGTTCGTGTTCGCGGGCTTCCTCTTCATCCTCAATCAGGATTACTGGGAGGAGACCACCGAAAGCCTGACGCTGGTGCTCTCGTCCTGCCTCGTCTGCATGGCCATCGGGGTGCCGATCGGCATCTACGCGGCGCACCGGCCCAAGGTCTATACCTACCTGCGCCCGATTCTCGACCTGATGCAGACCCTGCCCACCTTTGTCTACCTGATCCCGGCCATCGTGTTCTTTGGCATCGGCATGGTGCCGGGCCTGATCGCCACGGTGATCTTCGTGCTGCCCGCGCCGATCCGCCTGACCTATCTCGGCGTCTCCTCGACGCCCAAGGCGCTGCTCGAGGCGGCCACCGCCTTCGGTGCCACGCCGACCCAGACGCTCTACAAGGTCGAACTGCCCTACGCGGTGCCGCAGATCATGGCCGGTCTGAACCAGACCATCATGCTGTCGCTCTCCATGGTCGTCGTCGCGGCGCTGGTCGGTGCAGACGGACTCGGGGTGCCGGTCGTTCGCGCGCTCAACCAGGTGAACACGGCGCTCGGCTTTGAATCCGGCTTCGTCATCGTGGTGGTCGCCATCATGCTCGACCGCATCCTCAACGTCGGAGGCCGCAAATGAGCACCGCCGTCAATATCGACAACGTCTCGATCGTCTTCGGCGATCGCCCAAAGCGCGCCCTGCCCCTGATGGACGAGGGCAAGGACCGCGCCGAAATCCAGACCGCGACGGACCAGGTTCTGGGCGTGCACAACTGCAACCTCGAGGTCCAGCAGGGCGAGATCCACGTGCTCATGGGCCTTTCGGGCTCGGGCAAGTCGACGCTTTTGCGCGCGGTCAACGGGCTCAACCCGGTGGTGCGCGGCAAGGTCGAGGTCAATGACGGCGACCGGATGGTCGACGTCACCCATTGCGACGCCGCCACCTTGCGGCGGATCCGCATGCACAACGTCGCCATGGTCTTCCAGCAGTTCGGCCTGCTGCCGTGGCGCTCGGTGCGCGAGAATGTGGGCCTTGGCCTCGAGCTTTCGGGCATGAAGGGCAAGGAGGCGCGTGACCGCGTCGAGGAGCAGCTCGCGCTGGTCGGTCTGGCCGACTGGGCCGACAACAAGGTCAGCGAGCTCTCGGGCGGCATGCAGCAGCGCGTGGGCCTGGCCCGTGCCTTCGCCACGCAGGCGCCGATCCTGCTGATGGACGAGCCGTTCTCGGCCCTCGACCCGCTGATCCGCACCAAGCTGCAGGACGAGCTTCTCGAACTGCAGGAGCGGCTCAAGCGCACCATCCTGTTCGTCAGCCACGATCTCGACGAGGCCTTCAAGCTCGGCAACCACATCTCGATCATGGAGGGCGGCCGGATCGTCCAGAGCGGCGCGCCGCAGGACATCTTCACCGATCCGCGCAACGAGTACGTGGCAGAGTTCGTGCAGCATATGAACCCGCTCGGCGTTCTGCGGGCGCGGGACCTGATGACCCCGCTGACCACCAGCCCGAGCCGCACCATCGAGGCCGACAGCCTCGTGCGCGATGGCTTCGACACGCTTCTGGGCAGCGACGCACCGGTGGGCGTCACTGAAAACGGCCAACTCGTCGGCCAGCTGGGCAAGGACGATGTCCTGAGGGGCCTCAGCCCCACCGAGTGAGGCTGCGCAGAGCAAACCTGCCCGAGAACAAGAAAGCGCCGCGATGGGACCATCGCGGCGCTTGTCGTTTTCGACAGCCCATTCCGGGGGCCGCGGAGCACTCAGGCGACCCCGACCCCGCCGCTGGCCAGCACGTTGTTGGAATAAGACGGGTTGCCGGTCACATCCTCGCCGAACCACGCCGGCGGCACGAAGGCCTCGGCCTCTTCGACGCTCTGGAACTCCACCTCGACCAGACGCAGGTCGCGGTCGTCGAACAGGTCGAGCTCGAAGGTGCGCCCGTCCTCGAGCAGACCGGTCCACCGGGTCTTGGCGATGCAGCGGTCACCTGTGGCGGGCCAGAGCCGGTCGAACGTGGCGGCGTCGATCTCGCTCTCGCGCTCGGAGCGCATCATCTTGCCCTTGCCCTTCACCGTGATGAAGAACTTCTTGCCCTTCTGGCGCAGTCGCACCTGCACCGAGTCCGACGGCTCCGTGACATAGCCCTGCCGGATCTTCTTGCTGTCGACGCCGTCCAGCGATGGCAGCTCCGCCACCAGAAACTTGCGTTCGATTTCAACGGGGTTGTCGGTCATAGACGCTCCAGCAGTTCCTTGCACAGCAGGTCATATCCCTTCACTGCCGCGTTGTTCCGGGCAAAGGTGCCCACCGGCGCGCGATGCACGCCCATTTTCTCGACCTCGGAGCTGAACGGCACCGCGACGTCGAGCAGCCGCTTGCCGTATTCCTTGCGCATGGCCGCGACGGTCTCGGAATGCAGCTTCTTGGTGCCCTGCACCATAGAGAAGAAGCCGAGGATCTTCTTCTTCGGCAGCCCATTCTCGTCGAAGAAGGCGAGAAGCTGCTCGAAGGTCCGCTCGGACAGGGTCGTCGGGATCACCGGCACGAGGATCGCGTCGGCGCTCTTGAACACGTTCTCCGACAAGGTCGAGATATTCGGCGGGCAATCGAGCAGCACCACGTCGTAATCCTTGTCGACGCTTTTCAGCGCCTTCTTCAGCCGCGAGCGCGAGTTCTTCATGCGCGACAGGAAGACGTCGAAATCCCGAAAGCTCATGTTCGCGGGCAGGATATCGAGATTGTCGAAATCGCTACCCCGGATGGCGCTGGTGAAGCGCTTCACATCGGTGAAGAACCGCTCGTCGGTCAACTTCTTCGACGGCTTGACGCGAAAGTAGAAGCCCGAGGCCCCCTGCGGATCAAGATCGCAGAGCAGCACGCGCTGGCCGGCCTTGGCCAGCCCGTAGGCGATGTTCACCGCGCTGGCGGTCTTGCCGACGCCGCCCTTGTTGGAATAGCACGCGACGATCTTCATTTCTTCGCCTCTCCTTCGGGTTTGAAGAGCGTGCGGAACTGCGCCTGCGTCTCCTCGCTGTCGAACGCCGCGAAGGAGGCGGTGACGCGGGCGCGCTCTTCGAGCTGCTTGTTGTGGAGCACGGTGACCAGGCCACCAATGCCGGTGGCGATCTCGACCGTGTCCGGCTCAGAGCTGCCGGCGAGCGCATCGGCCTGCTCCTGGAGGGCGGCCTGCTGCACCGAGTAGTCGTTGAAGTTGCCAAGGTTGTCCTGAAGCTTCTTCAGCGCCTTGATCAGCTTGCGCACCTCGGCATCGCCGAACAGGGGCGCGAAGAACTCCATCAGGTAGCGCAGCTTCTTGCACTCGATGCGCAGCTCATGAACCTGCTCGTCCGGCGTCGCTTCGTCGATGCCTCGGGCGATCTTGCAGACCTTGCGGTAGCGCTTCCAGATCAGTGCCTTGGCGTAGTCGAGCGCGTGGCGGTTGGCCTCGGGCCCTTTCGACAGCGCCTTGGTCTTGTCGAACAGCTTCTCGAGCCTGGCCATTTCCTTCTCGTAGGCCTTGCTGTCGAGATAGGCGGTCAGCTTGGCGTGCTCGAGGTCGCGCTGTGCGGCGAACATGTCAAAGAGCTTGCCGATGCCGGGCCGGAAACCTTCGGGCACCAGCGCGAGATAGCGGTCACGCTCGATCAGGTAGACGTCGAGATCGCGCAGCCGGCCGGTGCGCGCCATGATGGCGCCGAACCGGGCCTTGAGATCGGCAGTCTGCTTCTCGTCGTAGACGCCCTTGAACAGCGAGATCACCGAGCGGACGCGGCGCAGGGCGACGCGGTATTCATGCAGGAACTCGCTGTCGAGATCGGCACCGATGCCGTCTTCCTGCCGCCGGGCGGCGACAAGCTGGGCGCGGATGATGTCATTGGCGGCCTTGAAGGCCTTTTCATCCGCCGACATCACGATGCGGGTCTTGCCGATCAGCGCCGGATCCTCGCCGCGCAGCGCGGCGCTGGCCTCGAGCATGGTGCCGACCTTGCCCTTGCCGGCCGCCGCGGACAGCGCCGCCTTGACCTTGCCGAGCGTCTTGTCATAGCCGCGCAACGGCGTCAGCGCCGAGACCGAGACCGCCCCCGCCTTGCCAGCGTCGAGCACCCAGAGCGTGCCGCGCAGGTGGGTCTTCTCGTTGTCGTCGAGCACCCGCAGCCCGTGCCGCGAGAGCGTGCCTTCGGCCACGGTCATCAACGTGCGCAGCGGCGAGACGATGCCGGACAGGCGCTTGGTCACCGGGCCGGCGGGCATCTGCGCGATGAAGTCGGGCTCGGCGCGCTCCTGCACCAGTGCCTCGGTCCCGCCCAGCAGGTGCAGCCCCGCATCCGTCAGTACCAGCAGCAGACCCGCCGCCGCGACCTGCGCGTCGAACGTGTCGAGCAACGCGAAGGCGGACGTGCCCTCGCCCTCGTCGAGCGCAAGGTGCAGCTTCCCGAGATCGGCGTCCTGAAGCAGGGTGCGCAGGTCGCCCCCGCTTGTGATTGTCAGCATGTCTGGCACGATCGCCTCTCGTTCTCGGGCTGTCCTGGCAACTGTGGGCCTCCTATCAAAATCAATCAAGACACCGGAAGCGCTACGAAAGGCCACGGCGGGCCGCGTCAATGTCATGGAACCATTCCGAGCCGCAACAGCTTTTCGTCAGCCGGACTGACAGCCAAGCACACCGGGTGGACCTGTACTGACGAGACCGCGCCCCGGCCCTTGCGGGTGCTCATACTGCGAGCGCGGGCCGGCTCTCGGACGCGGGCCAGTTCGGCGACAACCGCGCGCTTCAGGCGCCCCTTCGCCCATCCCTTTCAATCCATGGGATTTTTCCCGTTCGCACCACCGCGACCTGCCTTGCCCCGAATGTGCCCTCTCGCAAGTCAAGCCGAGCCTCCGGCGGTGTGCGGCCCCTGCGCAAGGCGCGTTGACGCGTCCAGAGCGACTGACTACCAAATGAGACGAGGAGTATCATTTTCCGCGCGTCCCGGCTTGTTGAGCACGAGATGCGGCGGGTCCAAGGTCCGGGATGGCTGACCTTTCCCGGATCTCGCGATCTGAGACACCGTACCAGACAGAGAGATGACGGTTCACCGTCCAACGCCCGGGGGGAGCGACGCGCATGAAGATGACAACCGAGGAAGCCTTCGTGAAGGTTCTGCAGCGGCACGGCATTCGCCATGCCTTCGGCATTATCGGCTCGGCCATGATGCCGATCTCGGACCTGTTTCCGAAGGCCGGCATCACCTTCTGGGACTGCGCGCACGAAGGCTCGGCGGGCATGATGGCCGACGGCTACACCCGCGCCACCGGCAAGATGTCGATGATGATCGCCCAGAACGGCCCCGGCATCACCAATTTCGTCACCGCGGTGAAGACCGCCTACTGGAACCACACGCCGCTCCTGCTGGTCACGCCGCAGGCCGCGAACAAGACAATTGGTCAGGGCGGCTTCCAGGAAGTCGAGCAGATGAAGCTCTTCGAGGACATGGTCGCCTACCAGGAAGAGGTCCGTGATCCGACGCGTGTGGCCGAGGTGCTGACCCGCGTGATCGCCAAGGCCCAGCGGCTCTCGGCGCCGGCCCAGCTCAACATTCCGCGCGACATGTGGACCCAGGTCGTCGATATCGAGCTGCCCGAGCCGATGGAGTTCGAGCTGTCCCCCGGCGGCGAGAGCTCGGTCAGCCGCGCCGCGGCGCTGCTCTCCGAGGCAAAGACCCCTGTGATCCTGAACGGCGCAGGCGTGGTGCTGAGCGACGGCGGCATTCGTGCCTCGATGGCGCTGGCCGAGCGCCTCGATGCGCCGGTCTGCGTCGGCTACCAGCACAACGACGCCTTCCCCGGCTCGCATCCGCTGTTTGCCGGCCCGCTGGGCTACAACGGGTCCAAGGCCGGCATGGAGCTGATCGCCGGGGCCGACGTGGTGCTCTGCCTCGGCACCCGCCTGAACCCGTTCTCCACCCTGCCCGGCTATGGCATCGATTACTGGCCGCAGGATGCCAAGATCATCCAGGTCGACATCAACCCAGACCGCATCGGCCTGACCAAGACGGTCAGCGTGGGCATCGTGGGCGATGCCACCAAGGTCGCCCGCGGCATCCTCGCGCAGCTGTCGGACAGCGCCGGCGACACAGGCCGCGAGGCCCGAAAAGCGCGGATCGCCGAGACGAAGTCGAAATGGGCGCAGCAGCTTTCGTCGATGGACCACGAGGACGACGACCCCGGCACGACGTGGAACCAGCGCGCCCGCGCCGACAAGCCCGACTGGATGAGCCCGCGCATGGCGTGGCGCGCGATCCAGTCCGCCCTGCCCACCGACGCGATCATCTCGTCGGACATCGGCAACAACTGCGCCATCGGCAACGCCTACCCGGCCTTCGAGGCGGGGCGGAAATACCTCGCTCCCGGCCTCTTCGGCCCCTGCGGCTATGGCTTGCCGGCCATCGTCGGCGCCAAGATCGGCTGCCCCGACGTGCCGGTGGTGGGCTTTGCCGGCGACGGCGCCTTTGGCATCGCGGTCAACGAACTCACCGCCATTGGCCGCGGCGAATGGCCGGCGATCACCCAGATCGTCTTTCGCAACTACCAGTGGGGCGCCGAGAAGCGGAACTCGACGCTATGGTTCGACGACAATTTCGTCGGCACCGAGCTCGACACGCAGGTGAGCTATGCCGGCATCGCCAAGGCCTGCGGCCTGAAGGGCGTGGTCGCGCGCACGATGGAGGAGCTCACCCAAGCGCTGAACACCGCCATCCGGGAGCAGATGGAGACCGGTACCACCACGCTGATCGAGGCGATGATCAACCAGGAACTGGGCGAGCCCTTCCGCCGCGACGCGATGAAAAAGCCGGTCGAGGTGGCCGGGATCGATGCTGCCGACATGATCGACCGGCCCGGCTGACCCCATGCGCGAGAGCTTTGGAGCCCTGACGTCCGGCCCGCGTCTGGCCGGCCGCCTCAAGGACCATTTTCCCGGGGTCATGGTTTCGATCCTCGTGGCGCTCGCGGCGCAATTCGTGGCCGAGCATTACGGTGCCCCGGCGATGCTGATGGCGCTTCTCTTCGGCATCGCGCTCAACTTCCTGGGCGACGAGGGCCCCACCGCCCCCGGCATCTCCTTCACCGCCCGCACCGTTCTGCGCTTCGGCGTGGCGGTGCTGGGCGCACGGATCAGCGTCGAGATGCTGCTGTCGCTCGGCTGGAGCATGATCGCGCTACTGGTGGCGGGGGTGGGTCTCACGATCCTCTTCGGCATCGGGCTGGCGCGGCTGATCGGTCAGCGCAGCCGCTTCGCCGTGCTGACCGCTGGCGCTGTGGCGATCTGCGGCGCCTCGGCGGCGATGGCGATCGCGGCGGTCCTGCCAAAAGACGAGCGCTCGGAACGAGACCTGCTGTTCACCGTGCTCGGCGTCACCGTGCTCTCGACCGCGGCGATGATCCTCTACCCGATCCTCACCCGCTCGCTGGGCTTTGACGATCTCACCGCCGGGGCCTTCATCGGCGGCACCGTGCATGACGTGGCGCAGGTGGTGGGCGCGGGCTTCTCGATCTCCGAGACCGCCGGCGAGACCTCGACGCTGGTCAAGCTCATCCGGGTCTCCTTCCTCGCCCCCGTGGTGGTGGTGATCGCGCTCTCGCAGCCGCGCGGCGCCGTGACCGGGGGCAAGCGCCCGCCGCTCATCCCGGGTTTCGTGCTTGGCTTTCTGGTGCTGGCGGCGCTGAACTCCTTCGAACTCATCCCCGCGGGCCTCGGCCAGGTGCTGGCGCGGATCTCGAGCTGGGCGCTGCTCGCGGCCATCGCCGCGGTGGGCATGAAGACCGACCTGCGCAACATCATCCAGGTCGGCGGCGGCGCCATCGCCCTGATCGTGGCCGAGACGCTGTTCCTTGCCGCCCTCGTGCTCGGGGGCATCAGCCTGATCGATCTGGCGCCCTGAGCAGGGCAGTCCGTTCGTGGGGCGCGAAAGAAAAACCGCCCGCGTCGGGCTGCGACGCGGGCGGTTCGAAGATCTGATCTCAGCGCTTCTTGGCGGGTTTGTCCGCCTTCTCCTCGGCCGAGGGGAGATCGATGTTGATCTCGAGGCTGGAGACGTCGTCGTCGCGCTCCATCCGGATATCGACCTCGTCATCGGCGACGTCGATATATTTCCGGATCACCGCGATCAGGTCGTTCTGCAGCTGCGGCAGGTAGTCGGGCGTGCCCGAGCCCTGCCCGCGTTCATGCGCCAGCAGAAGCTGCAAGCGATCCCGCGCGGTCTGGGCCGTCTTGGGACGGCGGCGGTTGAGAGAGAAACCGAACAGGCTCATGCCGACCGTCCGAACAGCCGCTGGAACAGGCCCGGCTTGCGCTCGCTCTCGATGCGCATCTCGATCTCCTCGCCAAGCAGGCGCGACACCGCGTCCTTGTAGGCGGTCTGGGCCGAGGACGGCTCGTCGAGGATCACCGGCGTGCCGACGTTCGACGCCCGCAGCACCGCCTGACTCTCGGGGATGATCCCCAGAAGCGGCACGGCGAGGATCTCGAGCACGTCGTCGACGGTCATCATCTCGCCGCGGTCGATGCGGCCCTGATCGTGACGGGTCAGCAGGACGCGCGCCTTGACCGGATCGCTGTCGCCCTTCTCGGCGCGCTGGGTCTTGCTGCTGAGAAGGCCAAGCACGCGGTCGCTGTCGCGCACCGAGGACACCTCGGGGTTGGTCACCACAACCGCCTCGTCGGCGAAATACATCGCCAGCTGGGCGCCGCGCTCGATGCCTGCCGGGCTGTCGCAGATGATGTAGTCGAACTCTTCCTTGAGCTCGTTCAGCACCGTCTCGACGCCTTCCTGCGTCAGCGCGTCCTTGTCGCGGGTCTGCGACGTCGGCAGGATGAACAGCGTATCAAGGCGCTTGTCCTTGATCAGCGCCTGCTTCAGCCGGGCATCGCCCTGGATCACGTTGATGAAGTCGAACACCACGCGGCGTTCGCATCCCATGATCATGTCGAGGTTCCGCAGGCCGACATCGAAGTCGATCACCACGGTCTTGTAGCCCTGCTGTGCCAGCCCTGCCGAGATCGCGGCGGCAGAGGTGGTCTTGCCAACCCCGCCCTTGCCCGAGGTGATCACGACGATCCGGCCCAGCGGCGCCTCGTCCTTGAGTTGCGTCGTCATCCGAGCGCCTCCACACATAGTCGTTCGTCTTTAAGGAAAATTTGCACGGCCTGGCCGCGCAGCTCGTCCTCGATGCTTTCGCTTGTCCTGTAGAGCCCCGCGACTGCCAGCAGCTCGGCGTGCAGTGCCCGGCAGAAAATCCGACCGGTCTCATCGCCATGACAGCCCGCCATCGCCCGGCCGCGCAGCGGTCCGTAGACATGGATGTTGCCCGCCGCGACCAGTTCGGCCCCGGACGACACCGGCCCGATCACCGTCAGATCGCCGCGCTCGGCCACCACGAGCTGGCCCGAGCGGACCGGCTTGGTGATGACCTTGTTGTCGGGCGGCAGCAGCCGGTCGACCTTGCTCTTGCGCGCGGGCTTGGCCTCGGGTGCGGGGCCGTCGCGACCGATCCGCACCGGGATCAGGCCGAGCCCGTCCGCCGCCTCAAGCTGGGGCGAGGTGGTGTTCTGCACCCCGAAAACCAGCATGTTGCGGGTGCGCAGCTTCGCGACCAGATCGGCCAGAGCGGCGCTGTCGGCAAACTCCGGCACCTTGGAAAAATCCAGCACCAGAGGCGCGTCGAGCAGCAGCTGCGGCGCCTTGGTGATCTGTGCGTCAATGGCCTCGAAGAAGGCGTCGTCGAACTGGTCGCTCTCGATCCGGAGGGCGATTGCGGTCATGAATCGACCGCGGACCTGGAACGGTTTGACCGCCACCGACGCGCGGGCGCCTCGGTCTCGGGTAACGTCTGCTGGCACCTGGATGCGTGCTCCTGCTCTCGTATGTCTGGGCGCGACTCGCACGCGCACTCGTTTTGGTCGACCCTTTAGATTCTCCGAGGGGCCGGTGCACGGAGAAAATATCACAATCGTGAGATTGCGCGGCTTCCCGCCCGGGACTCGGGGGCGGCTCGGTGGCAAGCCGCCGGCGGGCCGGAATTCTGACGCGTCAGCCCTCGTCGCCGACGATCCCGGCAAGGCTGCCGCGCAATTCGGCAATCTCGCTCTCGACCGGGCCACCAGGCTGTTCGGCGCGCTCCGACCATTCGCTGAACCGCGCCAGAAGCGGCAGGAAGGTCTGGATTTCCTCCATCGTCCAGTCCCGAAAGAAAGATCCCAAAACCAACAGCTTATAGGTCCGGACCGCCTCGACGATGCGGCCGCCCGCCTCGGTCAGCTCGAGCACCGCGCGGCGGGCGTCCTGCTGGCTGACGGCGCGCTGCACGAGTCCCCGGCGGATCAGGTCTGTGCTGATCCGGCTGGCGCGCGAGGGGTCGATGCTGAGCCGCAGCGCCACGGTGCCGACGGTGGTTTCGCAGGTCGCCTCCTCGTCGCCGAATTCGTTGGCCGGCGCGCGCACCGCCATCAGCACGTCGAGCTGCGCCAGATCGATGGGAAGATCGAGGTCGCGCAGGGCCTTGTGGCCGAAATCGCGCTTCATCACACGCCGCCGCCAGCGCTGCAGCACCGCGTCCACGTCGAGCGCCGCCTGCGACACGTCGCGTTCGATCCCCGCCCGCTCGAGGCCGTCCTTCAGTTTCTCGTCTCGTCGGCTCAAAGCTGCCTCGCGCAATTAGATGCTATTGACATATATATGCCGCCAGCACAGATATAAGACCCAGACCATTCTGACCCAAGGGGCATGTCGGCGCCAGTTTGCAGACCGTTGCGCCCGCCCCGGGCCCGCACAGTTTTCGTGGAGATACTCGAATGACCGCCATTGACCAAGGCGCGACCGACATGCCGCCCTCACCTGCCAGCGCCGAGCCGGTCCCGATCAAGCTCGTCCTGAGTGCGGTGGCGGCAACGCTGCTGTTTGCCTCGCTCGGCCAGACGATCGTGTCGACCGCCCTGCCGGTGATGGTCGCCGACCTCGGCGGCATGGACAAGATCACCTGGGTGATGACCGCCTACCTGCTGGCCTCGACCATCGGCGCACCGGTGGCGGGCAAGCTGGGCGATCTCTACGGCCGCAAGCCGGTGCTGCAATGGGGCATCGGCGTGTTCATCCTCGGCGCGGTGATCTGCGGCACGGCCACCAGCATGGGCATGGTGATCGCGGGCCGCATCATCCAGGGCGCAGGCGGCGGCGGGCTGATCGTCACCTGCATGGCGCTGGTGGGCGACCTGCTGCCGGCGCGCGAGCGCGGCAAGGCGCAGGCGGTGCTGGGCGCGGCCTTCGGCATCTCGACGGTCATCGGGCCGCTGCTCGGCGGCTTCCTCGTGCAGAACCTGAGCTGGCACTGGATCTTCTTCGTCAATTTCCCCGTGGGCGCGCTGGCCTTCATCGTGCTGGGCATCGCCCTGCCCCGGCGCAGCGACCGCTCGCGCAAGTCGGTGGACTATGCCGGCGGCGCGCTGCTGGCGACGCTGCTGGCATCGCTGGTGCTGATCTCGAACACCGGAGGCACCGTCTTCGCGTGGGCCAGCCCGCAGGTGCTCGCCCTCGGGATCATTGCGCTCAGCGCGCTGGCGCTGTTCATCCGCGTCGAGCGCCGCGCCGCCGAACCGATCCTGCCGATGAGCCTGTTTGCCAACAACACCTTCGTGGTGATGAACGCGGTCGGCATCCTCGTCGGCATGGCGATGTTCGGCACCATCACCTTCCTGCCGTTCTTCCTGCAGGTGGTGAAGGGCATCTCGCCGACCTCCTCGGGGCTGTTTCTGGTGCCGATGATGGGCGGGCTGCTGTCGGCCTCGATCCTGTCGGGCCGCTACATGGCGCGCACCGGGCGTTACAAGTTCCTGCCCGTCGCCTCTACCGCGCTGCTGTCGCTGTCGCTGCTGTCGATGACCACGCTGTCGGTCGAGAGCCCTCTCTGGGTGATTGCGCTGTCGATGGTGGGCATCGGGCTCGGCCTCGGGCCGGTCTTCGCCATCGGCGTGGCGGCGATCCAGAACGCGATCCCGGTGTCGATGCTGGGTGTCGGCACCGCCAGTGCCAACATGTTCCGCCTGATCGGCGGCGCGGTGGGCACCGCCGCCTTCGGCGCGCTGTTCAGCACCCAGCTGGCGCGCTCGCTCGAGGGCGAGGTGCCCGGCATGGGCGATGGCGGCGTGCGCAGCATCGGCGCAGACATGGTGCAGGCGCTGCCGCATGACGCTCAGGTGCTGGTGATGGAGAGCATCAGCCAGGCGCTTCACCCGGTGTTCTGGATCGCCGCCGGCGCGGCGCTGCTGGCCTGCCTCGCGTCGCTGATGCTGCGAGAGCTGCCGCTCTCGAGCTGAGCCAAGAGTTGCGAAAAGTTGCTCCCTGGCGCCCGTCAGCCTCGGCCCTCGTGGTCAGGCTGGCGGGCGTTTTTTTCTAAATCATCCGATCGGGGCCTCGCGCGGAATCAAGGCCGCAGGCCGCCGCGCATCGCCGGGCCGCCCCCCGGACCGGCGATTTGGTGACACCAGCGCCTAGCTGGGAGGTCCTTCGGATGTGGCGGTGATAAATCGCGGAATTCTACGATCTGTTCGCCGATCCGCGGCCCGACGCTGCGCAGCGGGCACCAGCGTCATAGCAATCTGCTACGTCGCCCCGGCGACCGCGCGTCCCTCACCGCTTCTTCATCGCATCCGCCAGAGCCGCCCCGAGGGCACCCTGACCGCCGCCCGTAGGCTTTCCGCGCGGCGCGCTGCTCGCACCACCGCCGCCACGCCGCCCCTTCGGAGCCCCCTGCCCGCCCGGCTTGCCGCCGCGCTCGGGCTTGCCGCCGCCATCCTTGCGCATCGACAGGCCGATGCGCTTGCGCGGCACGTCGACCTCGGTCACCCGCACGCGCACCACGTCGCCGGCCTTCACCACCTCGTGGGGATCCTTCACGAAGCGGTCAGCCAGCTGGCTCACATGCACCAGGCCGTCCTGATGGACGCCGATATCGACGAAGGCGCCGAAGGCCGCCACGTTGGTCACCGTGCCCTCGAGCGACATGCCGGGCTTGAGATCGGTGATCTGCTCGACGCCTTCGGTGAAGCTCGCGGTCTTGAAGCTCGGGCGCGGGTCGCGGCCGGGCTTTTCCAGCTCTGACAGGATGTCCTGCACCGTCGGCAGGCCGAAGCTCGCATCGACGAACTGCTCGGCCCGCACCCCGCGCAGCGCCTCCGGGTGGCCCATGATCTGGCGGATGTCGCGGCCGCAAGCCTTCACGATGCGGCGCGCCACGTCATAGGCCTCGGGGTGCACCGAGGAGGCATCGAGCGGCTCGTCGCCCTCGCGGATGCGCAGGAACCCAGCGCTCTGCTCGAAGGCCTTGGGGCCGACGCCCGTCACCTTCTTCAGCGCCTTGCGCGAGGCGAAGGCGCCGTTGGCATCCCGATGCGCCACGATGTTCTGCGCCAGCGACGGCCCGAGCCCCGCCACATGCGCCAGGAGCGGCGCCGAGGCGGTGTTGAGATCGACGCCGACCGCGTTCACCGCATCTTCGACCACCGCCTCCAACGCTTTCGCCAGCTGGCGCTGGTCGACATCGTGCTGGTACTGGCCCACGCCGATGCTCTCGGGGGTGATCTTCACCAGTTCTGCCAGCGGGTCCTGCAGGCGGCGCGCGATCGACACCGCGCCGCGCAGGCTGACGTCGAGATCGGGGAACTCCTTCGCCGCCAACTCTGAGGCGGAGTAGACCGACGCGCCGGCCTCGGAGACCACCACCTTGGTGGGCTTCGGCCCTTCGAGCAGCTTGAGCGTGTCGCCGACCAGCCGCTCGGTCTCGCGGCTGGCAGTGCCGTTGCCAATGGCGATGAGCGCGACGCCGTGGCGTTTCACCAGCCGGGCGATCTCGGACTGTGCGCCGCGGAGGTCGTTCTTGGGCTGGAACGGGTAGAGCGTCGCGGTCTCGAGCAGCTTGCCGGTGGCATCGACCACCGCCGCCTTGACCCCGGTGCGGATGCCGGGATCGAGCCCCAGCGTCGTCTTCGCGCCTGCGGGCGCGGCCAGCAGCAGATCCTTGAGATTGCGCGAAAACACCCGGATGGCCTCGTCATGGGCGCGACGGCGCAGATCGGTCATCAGGTCGACATACATGGTCAGGCTGAGCTTGACCCGCCATGTCCAGCCCGCCGCGTCGCGCAGCCATTGGTCGCCCGGCGCCTCGCCGGGGATGCCGATGGCCTGCGAAATGATGCCCAGCGCGCGGGTCGGGCCGGTCTCGGGCTCTGGCGCGATGTTCACCGTCAGGATCTCTTCCTTGGAGGCGCGCAGGATCGCCAGCGCCCGGTGGGCCGGAATGTCGGCCCATTTCTCCGAGTGGTCGAAATAGTCCGAGAACTTGGCCCCGGCCTGCTCCTTGCCCGGCTGCACCGTGGCGGAAATCACCGCCTCCTCCTTCATGAAGCTGCGCAGTCGGCCCAGCAGATCGGCATTCTCGCTCAGCTCCTCGGCGAGGATGTCGCGTGCGCCCTCGAGCGCCTTCTTGGCGCTCTCGACAGCTTCGCCGGCATAGCCCTCGGCGAGGCGCTGCGGATCGGCGGAGCGATCCTCGGTGATGGCGCGCAGCAGCGGTTCGAGCCCGTTCTCGCGGGCGATCATCGCCTTGGTACGGCGCTTGGGCTTGTAGGGAAGATAGATGTCCTCGAGCGTGGCCTTGGTCTCGGCCTGCGCGATGGAGCGGGCCAGCGCGTCGGTGAGCTTGCCCTGCCCCTTGATCGACTCGAGGATCGAGGCCCGGCGGGCCTCCATCTCGCGCAGATAGACCAGACGGTCGCCCAGCGTGCGCAGCTGGGTGTCGTCGAGCCCTCCGGTGACCTCCTTGCGGTAGCGCGCCACAAAGGGCACCGTGGCGCCCCCGTCAAGCAGCTCGACCGCGGCGCTGACCTGCTTGGGGCTGGCGGCGATCTCGGTGGCGATGGTGCGGGCGATGCGCTCGGCGGTCTGATCCAAGGGGGCCTCCTGTCACTCGGGAGGATCGTCATACCGCGCAGCCCGGCCAGCGCCAAGGGCATGCGCGGCGGCAGGCGGGTTTCTTGCCGAGCGCACGGCCCGTCCCGCAAGGACGCGGCGCGCAAGGCCTTGGCCCCACGCGGCGCGCCATGCCTGTCGCGCCCTACATCGGAGCGATGTAGGCACCGAACAGGCGGCGGCAGTCTTCCGGGGCGAGCAGGCAGGCCGGCGGCGCCTCGGCCCCGATCCCGCGGTTCATCGCGTGCAGCAGCAAATGCGCCCCGGCCGGATCGCCGAGGAACGGGCGGTCGAAGAGATCGGTCTTCTGGACGCCCTCCTCGGCCTCGAAAATCACCGCGTCTTCCTTGATCGTCACCTCGACGCTCAGCTCGGCGAGCGTTTCCGGGTCCACCGCCGTGGGATCGTCCGACAGGATCACGAAATCGGCCAGCTTGCCCGCCTCGATGGAGCCCTTTTCCTCCTCCTCGAAATGCTGCCACGCCGGCCAGATCGTCATCGCCTTCAGAGCGGTCATCACGTCGACCCGCTGGGCCGGCCCGAGAATGTCACCCGAGCGGGTGCGCCGGGTGACCGTGGCCGACAGGATCCGCATGCTGTTGGGGAAGGCCACCGGCGCATCATGATGCGTGCCGAACATCATGCCGCGCTGGCGCACCCAGCCGGTGGGCGAGATGTTGTCGGCGTTGACCGGGCCCACCGTGTGGTCGCGGTGCCAGTCGCCCCAGTAGAAGGTGTGCATCGGGAAGAGCGAGGGGAAGATCCCGAGCTCCTGCAGGCTGTCGACCTGATCCTCGCGCAGGAACTGCCCGTGGATGAGCACCGGACGGCTCTCGGGCGGGCCGTATTTCTCCTCGGCCGCCGCGATCGCGGCAATGAGCATGTCGGACGCGCCTTCGCCATTGGCATGGGTGATGATCTGGATGCCCTTGCCATAGCACCAGTCGACCATCTCGTTGACCTGCTCCTCGGTGATGGCCGAATAGCCCTTGTAGCCCGGCGGATAGTCGCCCACCGGGTCGTAATAGGGGCGGTCGCGCAGCGCGGTAAAGCCCTGCGGAGAGCCGTCGATGGTCAGCTTGCAGCCGGCCACGCGGACGTGGCCGTCATAGTCCTGCGAGACCTCCGCCTCGATGAAATCCTGCGCCGCCAGCACATCGGGATAGGCCGCCACGTCGATCGGCAGGCCTCCGGCGGCGTCCACCGCCCGGAGCGCCGCCACGTTGCCGGGGCTCGAGCGCCCCTCCTGCGCGGTGGTGTAGCCGAACCGGGCCCACATCTCGGCCCCGGCGCGGGCGAATTCATTGAAGCCATCCGGGCCAAGCTGGCTGAGCAGCGGCACAAGCGCGTTGAAGAAGCCGTATTCCTCGAGCACGCCGTTGGGGCGGCCATCCTCGCCGCGGCGGATCACCCCGCCCGGAGGGCTTTCGCTGTCATCGGTGATGCCCACGAACTCGAGCGCCTTCGAGTTGGCCACCCCGATATGCCCCGATTGGTGAATGATCAGGATCGGCACCTCGGTCGAGACCGCGTCGAGATCGTCGCGGGTCGGGTGGCGCAGCTCCGCGAGCTGCGCGTTGTCATAGCCGAAGCCGACGACGAGGTTGATCTTCTCGACGGCCTCGCGGTTCTCGTCCATCCAGGCGCGCAGCCCCTCCTGCAGGCTCGCGATGTCCGAGACATCCCCGTCGGGCGGCGCCAGCATGTTCGCCGAGAGCGCCTGGATGCCGCCCAGGACGACATGGCCGTGGCTGTCCACGAAGCCCGGCAGCATGGCCCGCCCGGCGAGGTCGAACATCTCGGTCCCCTCGCCCTTCAGCGCCTCCATGTCGGCCAGTGAGCCCACCGCGAGGATGTGCCCGTCCTGCACCGCCACCGCCTCGGCCCGCGGCATGGCGTCGTCGATGGTCAGGATCGGGCCGCCGGAATAGATCGTGTCGGCGACCTCCTGCGCGGTGAGCAAGCCGGGCGCGGTGGCCACGAGAACGGCGGCGAGCGAAGCGCCGAGCACGGAACGGGACATCATCTGGTCATCCTCCTATTTCGTGCCGCCGAGCCGGAGCAGGCCCGCGGCGTACACTGCCAATGTGATACCGGCAGGATGGCACTGTCCTTGATTCAGCTCACGCATTTTTCAATCAGGGCGGGCAATTCGGGGCCAACGCTGCCACGGCGCCGGAAAGTGCTGGCCCCACTGCGCCGCCGCCATATGTTGAGGGCAAGCCCGGCGTTGCATTGCCGGCGCTTGGCCACCCTACCGTCAGGATCCCATGTCCGCCTTCGTTCCGCCCACCGTCACCCCGCCCGCAAAGCCGCTCGGCATGCTCGCCAGCGTGCGCGAAGCGCGGCGCAACGTGCTGAGCATCATTCCCGGCATCGCCTACACCCAGCCCATCGTCACCGGCACCACAGGCCCGTCGCGCTGGCACATGGTGCAGGGCCCCGAGGGGATGAAGCGGATCTTTCTCGACAACGTCGGCAACTACCCGAAATCCGAGGTCATGCTGCGGATGCTGCGCCCGGCGGTGGGCAATTCGCTGTTCACCTCCGAGGGCGCGCAGTGGCGCTGGCAGCGCCGTGCCATCGCGCCGGTCTTTGCCGCCCGCAATGTCGATGCGCTGGCCCCGGTGATGACAGAAACCGCCGCCCGCGCCGCTGGCCGGCTCGCCGCCAGCGGTGGTGAGGCCGAGCTGGTCAAGGAGATGCTCTCGGCCACCTTCGACGTGATCTGCGACGTGGCGCTCTCGGGGCGCGAGCATTTCGACGCCGATCTCTACGGCGAGGCGATCACCAAGTATTTCCTCACCGTGGGTCGCGCATCGCTGCTGGATTTCCTCGAGATGCCGATCTGGGTGCCCCGTCCCGGCGAGTTCCTCGGGCGCGGCGCGGTGAAGACCATGCACCGGATGGTCTCGGCGGCGATCAACGACCGACGCAGGCAGGGAGCGGGCCCGCTCGACGACCTGCTCGACCACATGCTGCGCGCCAAGGATCCGCAGACCGGGCGCACCATGTCGCCGCAGGACCTGCTGCACAACATGCAGTTCTTCATCGTCGCCGGCCACGAGACCACGGCGCTGGCGATCTCCTGGGCGCTCTACCTGCTGGCCAACGATCCCGCCGCACAGGAGCGCGCCCGCGAAGAGGCACGCGGCGTGCTGGGCGAGCGTGCCGCAGCGGGCGGCGACCTCGCCGCCATGCCCTATATCGAGCAGGTGCTCGACGAGGCGATGCGACTCTACCCACCGGTGGGGATGCTGGCGCGCAACGTGCTCGACGATGACGAGATCTACGACCGCGACATCCGCCCCGGCGAGACGGTCTTCGTCAACACCTACGCACTGCACCGGCACGAGGATCTCTGGGAGCGCCCGCACGCCTTCGACCCGGACCATTTCTCGCCCGCCGCCCGCGAGGCGCGTGACCGCTATGCCTACCTTCCGTTCGGTGCCGGTCCGCGGGTCTGCGTGGGGGCAAACTTCGCGATGATGCAGGCACAGATCATCCTCGCCACGCTGGTGGCACGGTTCCACTTTGCCCCCGCCGGGAAGGTGCCCGAGCCCATCATGCACATGACCGTGCGCCCCGAGCCGGGCGTGACGCTTGAGGTCCACCCGGTCTGACGCCGCGACCCGGGACATGCGACGTGCGCCCTGCCGGTCATCGTCGGGCCCGCAGAGCGGATGGGCAGAGCACCGCCTTCGCGTCAGGGAACCCACTGGCGAGCTTTGCGTTTTGTATTTAGACGGCGTAAAGCGCCAAGGTTCGAAGCGCTCATGTCGCGATTTCGGAATAATTGTATTTGTGAAGCGGCCTGTTGTCCGGTCGCCTTTAAGCTTATCCGCTGCAAGGATAAGATGTAGCTAAGGGGTTCAGCGAATGTCCAGAAGCCGTGAGAACTATCATCACGGTCAGTTGCGGGAAGCGCTGATCACCGCAGCCGACGAGATCCTGCACGAAAGCGGCATCGAGGGCTTCTCCCTCCGCAAGGCCGCCGCCCGCGCGGGCGTCTCGCCGGGCGCCCCGGCGCATCACTTCAAATCGGTGACCGGCCTGCTGACTGCCGTGGCGGTGCTGACCCTCGACGAGCTGTCCGAGCGCATGCGCGCGGTGTCAACGGACCTGCCCCTCGCGGCACAGGTGCGCGAGCTGGCCTCGGTCTATGTGCGCTATTCGATGGAGTATCCCGGCCGGCTTCAGGTCACCTATCGCCGCGCCATCGTCGACCGCAGCGATCCCGACTTCATGCGCTCCTCGGGCGAGGCGTTCGGACAGTTCTTCGCCAGCGCGGCACGCTACCACGGCGTGCCTCACCCCAGCCGCGAGAGCGCTTCGCAGATGCATCCGCAGCTGCTGCTCGACTACGCCACCGTACAGGGCATGGCGCTGACCGCGGTCGAGGGCAACTGGCGTTTCATCGTCTCGCATGACGATCCGCAAGGGGATTTCCTCAGGCGCATCCTGCCGATGCTGGTCGAGGCGCGCTGGCCGGACAAGCCCGCCGCCTGAGCCCCGGCGCTTTCCCTCGCGCAACATCTGGTCCACCATGCGCCCAGCAGGAGGAGACCCGATGGCCAAGCTTCCCGACCGCCCCGCCCACTCTTGGCGAGACGACCCGACCGTTCCCGCGTTCGACGACGACCGGCCGCTCGCGGTGATGGACGGCAATTGCGCCCTGTGCTCGCGGGGCGCGCGCATGATCGCCCGGCTCGACCGTGACGAAGCCTTCCGCATCTGTCCGGTGCAGTCGCCGCTCGGCACCGCTCTGGTGAGGCATTTCGAGCAGGACCCCGACGATCCGCAGACCTGGCTGTTTCTGGATCAAGGCCGGGCCTGGTCCGGCATGGACGCGATCATCCACATCGGCGAACGGCTTGGCGGCATCGGACGCTTCGCAAGCGCGCTCCGTATTCTGCCCGCGCCGCTGCGCGACTGGCTTTACAGGCGCATCGCCTTCAACCGCTACCGCTTCGGACGCAGCGATATGTGCGCTCTGCCGGACGAGGCCCTGCAGCGCCGGCTGATCGACTGAACAATCGATTCCGTCGAGCTGCTCCTTACCGGTGTCCCGGGCCGCGCCGGACCTCTTGAGGTGGAAGCGCTATCGCTATAGTGATGTATCAGGTTGAGAATCAATCTATACGTGTTCTAATTTCCACCGCGGCGGCGAAAAAAAGATGCTCAAGCGGCCTCCGTGCGCTAATATCCTGTCCGGGAGGATCACATGCCATACACGAATAGAGAGGGCCTGCGGCCCATCTACGCGCAAAGTGCGCGCGAAAACGAACTGCTGAGCGAAATCGAGGAGCTCGAGAGCGAGCTGCGCGCCTTTGTCGCCGTGGCCCTGCAGCACGGGATGCGGGTCTATTGCGAGACCCGCCACCCCGACCTGACCCGCGAGATCGAGGCCGGGATCCAGCGCTCGCGCGAGCGGGCCGAGATGAAATACGCCAAGATCCTCGCGCAGATCCTGCGCGTCCCCGGGCTTCACGCCACGCGCGGAGAGACCGAAGAGCGGACCTATTACCGCACCGCCGAGGACAACGTCGCCTATATCGAGCATGCGCTGCAAAAGAAGCGATTCATCCTGAATGGCATCTGGGTGGCGCCGGCCTATCGCGGCAAGGGCATCGCGCACCGCATCCTGCGCCGCCTGGTCGAGGCCGCCGACGAGACCGATTTCGGCATCGCGCTGGATCACGAACCGTTCGGCGAGGAAGGCCTGAGCCGCGAGGATCTGGTCGCGTTCTACAACCGCCACGGCTTCCAGACGCACGCCGGCAAGGCCGAGGGCATGTTCCGCTTCCCGCGCACCCCGCTCGATCTTTACGCGCGGCCGCATATGGTCTGAGGGTCGCGCCTGTTTTGAATGAGGGACCCGCACCACTGGTGCGGGTCCTTTTCTTTTGCGTGGCGGGCCAGTTCAGGACGTCATGTCCCGAACCCCAACAATCCTGCGATAGGGCCAATGCCTTGCAATGGTCGACCCCGCCGCACGGGCATCGCTCGGGCGACCGGCAGTCGGAAAACCAAGAGCGCCCCCGCAGTTTCCTGCGGGGGCGCTCTTAGCTCTGGATAGAGGCCATCCGCCTCAGTGCTGCGGCCGCTCCGCCCAGCCTGCGAAGATCTTCTCCAGCATGACCACGGCGTAGTAGAGAATGATCCCCAGCACCGCGAGCGCGATGAGCACCGCGAACATCAGCGGGTAGTTCGAGTTGGTCTGCCCCGACAGGAACAGCGCACCCAGCCCGCGCCCGTGCGGCGAGATGATCTCGACGAGGTTGGTGCCGATGAAGGCCAGCGTCACCGAGACCTTCAGCGCGCCGAAGAACTCGGGCAGCGTCTTGGGCAGGGCGATCTTGCGGAAGATGGTCAGCCGGCTGGCCCCGAGCGAGCGCAGGATGTCGCGGTATTCCGGCTCCAGCGTCGACAGGCCGATGCCCACCGAGACCGCGATCGGGAAGAACGAGATCAGGAACGCCATCAGCACGGTGTTGAAATTGTGCTGCCCGATGAAGAGCAGCGCCAGCACCGGCACCAGCGTCGCCTTGGGGATCGCGTTGAACCCCACCAGCAGCGGATAGAGCGCGTCGCGCGCGATGCGCGAGAAGCCCATGACCATCCCCAGCGCGGTGCCGAAGATCACCGCCAGCGCCAGACCGGCAACGGTGCGCCAGAGGGTCTGCCAGCTGCCCTCGACGAAGAGCGACCAGAACCGGATATAGGCATCGGGCAGGTCCGAGGGCGAGGCCATGACGTAGTTCGGCCAACCATTGACCCAGACGAGGAACTCCCACAGCAGCAGGAAGACGAGGATGGCGCCGACCGGAACGGCGACTTTCTGGAAATTCCGCATCACTGCACCGCCGGTTCTGGCTGTCGCCCCTGGGCGATCTGGATCTGTTCGCGCAGCGTGGCCAGCATCTGCGCGCATTCGGGTGTGTAGAGCCCCTCGAGCTTGCGCAGCCCCTCGCCCGGGTAGTGCACATCGAGCACGTATTGCGTCGTCGCCGGACGGCCCGAGAGCACGATGACCTGATCGCCGAGATAGACGCTCTCGCGCAGGTCATGGGTGATCAGCACCGCGGTGAAGGGCTCCTTGGCACGCAGCTCGTGCATGGTCTGCCACAGGTCCTCGCGGGTGAAGGCATCAAGCGCGCCGAAGGGCTCGTCCATGATCAGCACGTCGGGCTTGTGCACGATGGCGCGGCACAGCGAGGCGCGCTGACGCATGCCGCCCGAAAGCTCCGACGGGCGCTTGTTCTCGAAGCCCGTCAGGCCCACCAGATCAAGCAGCTCCATGGCACGCTCGACGCGCTGCTTCTTGGGCATGCCCGGGGCCACGATCTCGAGCGGCAGCATGACGTTCTGCAGGATGGTGCGCCATTCCAGCATGACCGGGTTCTGAAACGCCATGCCGACGGTCTTGCGCGGTGATTTCACCAGCTTGCCATGCAGCCAGACCTCGCCCTGATCGGGCTTCATCAGCCCGGCGACGAGACGCGTGAGGGTGGACTTGCCACAGCCCGACGGGCCGACCACGGCGGCGAACTCGCCCTCGGGAACCGAGACGTTGAGATTGTCCAGCACCGGCAGCGGGCCGTTCGGCGTCTGGTAGGCGTGGGTCACGCCCCTGATGTCGATGAGATTGGTCATATCGGTGCGGGCGCCGGCGAGGCTGCTGCCGGCGCCCGTCGTCCTTACTTCAGCATGCGCGCATCGGCGGCAGGCAGGTAGCTGTCGTCGAAATAGAGCGACGCGTCGGGCTCGGAGGTGAACTCGTAGACCGATTTGGTCTGCTCGATGGCCGCCGCCATGCGGTCGGCATCGACCCCGCCGATACCGTTCTCGGCGACGTAATCGGTCAGCACGTTGTCATCGATCGCCATCTGCAGGCGCTCGGTCTCGAGCTCGGCATCGGCGGCCGGGTTGCGCTCGAGCAGCGCTTCGATCGCGGCCTCGGGATCTGCGATGGCGGCCTTCCAGCCACCGGCGATGGCACCGAGGAAGGCGGTCACGGCCTCGGGGTTCTCGGAGGCGAAATCGGTGTTCACGATCACCGCGTTGCCATAGAGCTCGACACCATTGTCGGCCATCAGGATAACGCTCAGGTCATCCTCGGCCACGCCGAGACGCTTGAGGTTCAGCGTCGAGGAGAACGAGAAGCCGGTCACCGCGTCGACCTCCTCCTGCGCCAGCATCGGCTCGCGGGTCGGGAAACCGACCGGCTCCACGGTGATCGCGTCCATGTCGAGATCGTTCTCGGCGGCAAAGATCGGGAACTGAGCCCAGGCACCGTCGGGGGGCGGCGCCCCCAGCACCTTGCCCTCGAGATCCTTCGGCGTCTCGATCCCGAGCGACTTGCGGCCGACCACCGCGAAGGGCGGCTTGTCATAGACCATCATGACCGCGGTCACAGGCGCGCCGGGGTTCTGGTCGATGAAGCGCATCAGGCTGTTGATGTCGGCAAAGCCCACCGGGTAGGCGCCGGTGGCGACTTTCGGAATCGCGTCGAGCGAGCCCTTGCCCTCGGAGATCTCGACGCTGAGGTCGGCGTCAGCGAACAGGCCACTGTCGACCGCAAGGAAATACGGCGCCGCGGGGCCCTCGAATTTCCAGTCCAGCGCGAACGGCATGTCGGTTTCGGCGCTCGCGGCACCGGTTGCGCCGATCACGGCCATGGAGGCGGCGAAGGCGGTGGAGATGTATCGATTGAACAAGGCTTGCTCCCATAAGTCTTGACTGGCGCGAGCTATGGCCCCAGCCGCCCGCAGATTGACAGGTCTTGCCGGCAGCAGGCAGGCCACCCCACGCCCAGCGACACCCGTTTGTACGAAAAAGGACACGTGTGCGCAAAAATTAGTCAAGAAAAAATGACCATGTGGACAAATTTCTTCACGGCTCAAGGCACCGTTTCTGCGGCGTGGAACAGGGTCGATCGGCACATTTCAGTGGGCCTCTGGCCTGCCTGGCGGTCCTTTCCCCCTGTGCGAATGCCCAATTCTGCGGCACCGCGTTTCAGGCCCTGAGAACGAGGTCCGCCCCGACGCTGCTTTCGGCCACCAGCCGCGCGTTTGGCAGGTCGTTGCCGGCGATCTTGGCCTGCGCCGCCTGCGGATCCATGTCGCTCCAGCGCTCTGTCAGCCGTGCCTCCAGCACCGCAAGCGGCACATCGACGAAGACCGTCAGGTCGAAGCGCGGCCGCAGCCGCGCCCAGTCGGGATCGTCGAGCAGCAGGTAGTTGCCCTCGACGAGGATCAGCCGCACCTCGGGGTCGATGATCCGGGCGGCGGCGCGCGAGATCTCGAGCGCCCTGTCGAAGACCGGCGCCGCGACCGGCCGATCGCTCGAGGCGAGGCGGTCGAGCATCGCCGCAAGCCCGTCCGCATCGAAGGTGTGGGGCGCCCCCTTGCGCGCCAGCATGCCGTGCGCCCGTAGCACCGCGTCGTCGTAGTGGAAGCCGTCCATCGGCAGGATCTCCACCTTGCCGGGATGGGTGCGGTCGACGCTGTCTCGCAGGATCTCGGCCAGCGTGCTCTTGCCTGAGGCCGGCGCCCCGGCGATGGCGACGAAGACCCGCGCCTCTGCGCCTGCCAGGGCGGTCAGCCGCTCCACAAGGCTTGCGATATCGGTGTTTTCGCTCATGGTCCTGCCCTCCCCTGCGCAATCTGCCTCCAGAACAATGCCCGCCCTCGCGCGCGCCGTCCACCACCTGCCTCGGCCGCGCAACGCAGGCCGCGTCCTTGAGCCAGCGCGGCTCCCGGCCGGACCGATCGGCCTGCCTCCGGCGGGAGTATTTTTGGCGAAGAGAAGCCAGGGGCGCAGCGCACATGGCTTCTTTGGTTCAAAAATACCTCGGGTGTGAATTGGCGCCCGATAGTGCCCCACGGCATGGTGTAGGAGCGTCGACCTTCGGAGAGGTCCGGGCCTGATCAGGATGCCACTGCGGGCAGCCTGACGGTTGGATTGTCGGTGACGCGGGCCAAGGTTTCAA